>CAIKNO010000420.1 GCA_903828805.1 uncultured Sandaracinus sp.
CGCCGCCGCCCTCCACGAAGGCCCGGATCTGCGCCGTCTCTTCCGGCGTGCGGGCCTCGTAATGCGACGCGAACCACACGTCGAGGCCACCGAGATCGGCCACCCCCGCGAGCGTCACCGTCGCCCCGGTCGCCTCCACGAAGTCCCGCAGCTCGGGATGCGGCCCCTCGATCCCGACGCGCAACGGCGTGCGCCCCCGGGCCATCCAAAGGAGCGCGTTCCGAAGCAGCGCGCCGCGGTCGTCGGTGCCCGGCACCCCGTACATCAGGCTCTCGTGACCGAACGCGAGCACCCGTCCCTCGCCCACCCGCCCCGCGCTGACGAAGGTCGCGTTCGCCGCGTCCGAAGCGACGGGAAAGGCCTGCTCGTCCCACGCGACGATGGGCGAGGCGAGCGCGCCGCCGAGATCGAGCACCGACACCCCTTCCATCAGCGTGTGCCAGTCCTCCGACCAGTCGAAGCGCGGGGGCATCGGCGTCGCCCCGTCGAGGTCGGCGCCGGCATCGGCGGCCGTCGCCCCCCCGTCGGTCGGCGAGGGCCCCAAAGGCTCGCCGCACGCGCACAGGAGCGCGCTCAGCAGCGACACGGCGGACATGCAGACGGCGCGGCACTTCATCCCGCGGTTGTACCCGCAGACGCGGCCCGCTGGATACGGTCCACGCACGGCCTGCCGAGGCCTTCACGGCGATCCGGCGCGGGGGCCCGTGGGGTGCGTCGGACCCCCGACCTCCACGAAGCCGCGCGGCGCGCCCCGCGCATCGCCTACCCTCGGCACGATGTTCGCCGTCGCTCTCTTCTCGCTCGGCACCCCGGTGGACGACGAGGCCCGCGCCCTGGCCGACGACCTCGGGACGACGGCCTACGAGGAGCGACTCCGACTCGCGGCGGGCCTTCCGCTCATCGTGCGCACGTTCGCGGAGGCCGACGATGCCCGGGCGCTGCTCGCCCGTCTGCGCGCACGGGGACACGGCGCCGTGGCGTGCGACGGTCGGGCCGTCGTGGAGGCGGCGTCGCGGGTGACGATCCGCGCGTTCTCGCTCGGCGCCGATGGACTCGAGCTGCCGGGGCCACCCGTCCCGCGTTCGATGCGCTACGACGGGATGCTCGCGCTCGTGCGCGCCCGGCATCGGGCCGAGGTGCGCACCCTCACCACCGTCCGCGAGAAGCGCTTCAGCCCCGGCCGCGCGCTGCTCTCCGGTGGCCTCGTGACGAAGAAGGGCACGACGCGGCAGGAGACCCAGACCGACATCGCCGACGAGCAGGTGCTCTACCTGTTTCCGGAGTCGGGCGATGCGCCCTGGATCCTGCGGGAGCGGAGCGCGCAGTACGCCGGCCTCGGTCCCCTGCTCCAGCCCTCGAGCCTCCAGAACTTCCTCACCGTCGTCACCGAGCTGCGGGCGCGCGCCCCCGGCGCGGCCTACGACGAGCGCCTGCTCTCGGTGCGGGGGATCCCGTCCCAGCTCCGGCGTCAGGGCCCCGCGGGCGCCGAGGTTCACGCCCTCTCCGATGCCGACGGCGTCGCGCTGCTCGCGCAGCTGACGGCGATCTGGCTCGGCCGCCTCGAGCGGTGACGCATCTGGCCACCGAGCCCGCGAAGGCGAGGTATCCTGGCGCCGATGCACCACGCTGCCCACGCCCTCGCCCTCGCTCTCGCTCTGGCCGCCTGCGCGGGCGAAGCGCCGCAGCCGACGCCGGTCTCGATGCCGATCTTCGTCACGGGCGCCTCGCGGGCCCCGATCGATGCGTTCGTCTCGTATCTGCCGCCCTCGCTCTCGGCAGGCGTGCGGGAAGCGGACGCGCCCGAGGCGGCGATGGCGGCATCGACCGAAGGGGACCGGCCGGTCGCGCTCGTGGTCGACGAGGGACGCTGCGAGGGTTGCTTCCGCATCGAGCGCAGCGGGCGCGGATACGTCATCCGCGGGGACGCCCCCCTCGGGATCCAGTACGGCCTCTCGGCCCTCCTCGAGGCCATGGGCGTGCGCTTCCTGCACCCGCAACGCACGTTCGTTCCGGCCACCCTCGCCTCGCCGGATCCCGCGCGGCTCGACGTCGACGAAGCCCCCGAGGTCGCCGTGCGCGGCCTGCACCTGCACATCCTGCATCCCATCGAGCCCTACTTCGATTTCTGGGAGCCCTCCGAGGAACACCTCGACGACGCCGCCCGCACGCTGGACTGGCTCGTGAAGAACCGCGCCAACTACGTCACGTGGCCCGCGCTCGACGACGTGCAGGGCGGGCCGAACGCGCGCCGCGACGCCGTCCTGGCCCATCAACGCGAGATCGTGGCGCGGGCCCACGTGCGTGGGTTGAGGGTCGGCCTCGGCGTGCAGATCTTCGGCCTGTCGAACCTCCAGCGCGCCTTCGACCTGGTGGACTCGGGGGACGACCCCGCGGTGTCGATCCCGGCGCGCCTGTCGGTGCTGTCGAGCATTCCGTACGACGCGTTCCAGCTCTCGTTCGGCGAGTTCTTCGCGGCCGATCCCGCGGCGTTCGTGCGCGCGGTGGAGCTCGCCTACGACGGGGTCCACGCGTCGTGGCCCGGCGCCGAGGTCACGGCCACCGTGCACGTGGGCAACTTCGAGGACACCCGCGTGTCCTACATGGGCCGGGAGCAGCTCTATTACTTCCTCGTGCAGTACGCCGACCGGCCGATCCGGCCGTGGGTGCACACCGTCATGTACTACGGGCTCTTCGGGGACGCGGGCGGCGCCTACAACCACGACTCGTTCACCGAGCACCGCGGGTTCCTCCTGGACCGACTGCAGGCCGGCGAGCCGGTCGGCTACCACCCCGAGACCGCGTACTGGGTGGCGTTCGACGTGAACGTCCCGACCTATCTGCCGCTCTACGTGCGCACACGCTTCGAAGATCTCGACGGAATTCGCAGCGCGGCGGCGACGGCGGGCCACGGCGGGCTCGAGGACCACGTGGTCTTCTCGAGCGGGTGGGAGTGGGGCTACTGGCAGAACGACTGGTCGGTGCTGCGCATGGGATGGCGCACGCCGGCGCGCTTCGGGGACCTCGTGCACGACATGTTCGACCCGTTGCCCGACGGTCCCGCGGCCGCGGACGCCGTCGTGGCCTTGGCCGATCTGCAGCGAGACGCGCTCATCGACCACCGGCTCGCGGCCTACCTCGCCGGCCAGGACGGGACCTTCGAGCTCGGGGTCTCTCGCGGCTTCTGGGCCCAGCCGCGGCGGCCCGCGATGTCGGACCTCGCCGCGATGTCCGTCACCGAACGCGCCACGTTCGAGGTCGAGGTGGTGGCGCGTCTCGCACGCCTGGCGGAGGACTCGAGCGTCCTGCTCGCGCGCGTCGAGGCGCTCCCGGCCGTCGAGTCCGAGCCCTTCCTCGCCGAGCTCCGCGACGGGCTCGCGATCGACGTGGAGCGCGCGCGCTTCGCCCACGCGCTCTGGTCGGCGGCGGTGCAGAGCGCCGACGCCGAGGACGCCACCGCGGCCCTCGCAGAACTCGATGCCGCCCTCGCCGCAGGGCAAGCCATCGTCGATAGGCGGCACGCCGCGCTGCACGATCCCGACCCCGACGAGATCCTCGCGGAGCGCAGCCGCAACGCGCTGCTCTACCGATACGGGTACCTCCGGGAAGCGGGCGACCTGTGCTTCTGGGTCCGCGAGCGCGTCCAGTTCCGGAACGCGTTCCTCGGGGAGAGCGCGACCGTGCCTCCCTGCGTGCTCTGACGCACGCGCGGCGCACCGCGACGCGACGTCCTCGGGCGGCCCGCGACAGCCGGCCGGACGGCGTGTACCCTGCGGCCGCTCTCGCACCCTGAGGACCCATGAGCACGAACCATCCCTTCAAGTTCTTCCGCGCCGGCGGCTTCGATCAGGTCCGCCTCGAGAGCGGCGCCGACATCGCCGCCCTCGGGACCCTCGACCCCAAGCTCTGGGTCGCCATCGCGTGCCCGACCCAGGGGCTCGAGCTCGACCCCCGCACCCTCGCGTTCCTCGACGGCAACGCCGACGGCCGCGTGCGCGCGCCCGAGGTCATCGAGGCCGCGCGGTGGACGTGCAGCCGGCTGACGTTCCCCGACGAGCTGCGCGAGGGGAAGGACGCGCTCCCGCTCTCGTCCATCCAGACGAGCGACGACGAGGGCAAGCGCCTGCTCGCGTCGGCGCGCCGCATCCTGACCAACCTGGGCAAGCCCGACAGCGCCTCGATCGCCCCCGCAGACACCGCCGACACGGCGGCCATCTTCGGCAAGACGCTCTTCAACGGCGACGGAGTCATCCCGGTCGCGTCCGCGGGCGACGACGCCGACACCGCCAAGGCGATCGAGGACATCCTCGCGTGCGTCGAGGGCGGGCTGGATCGGGGTGGCGCGCGCGGCGTCACCCGGGCGACCCTCGACACGTTCTTCGCCGAGGCCGACACGTTCATCGCGTGGGGCGACGAGCCCGCAGGGGACGCGGCGATCCTTCCGCTCGGAGACGCCACCGGGGCCGCGAGCGCGGCCGCCGATGCGGTGCGCGAGAAGGTCGTCGACTTCTTCGCGCGCACGGCGCTCGCGTCGATGGACCCGCGCCTCACGGCGGCCCTCGCCCCCTCCGAAGCCGCGCTCGCTGCGCTCTCCTCGGGCACCCTCTCCTCGGGGAGCGCGGCGCTGGCGGCGTGGCCGCTCGCACGCGTCGAGGCGGGCCGCGCGTTGCCGCTCGCCGAAGGATTGAACCCCGCCTTCGAGGCCGCGCTCGCGGCCTTCTCCTCGGCGTGCGTGACGCCGCTGCTCGGCGCCCGCGCGACGCTCAGCGCTGCCGACTGGGCGGCCCTCGAGGCCAAGCTCGCGCCGTACCGCGCGTGGCGAGACCGCGCCCCGAAGGTCGGCGTCGCATCCCTCGGCCTGCCGCGCGTGAAGGCGCTCCGACAAGGCGGAGCCCGCGCCGCCATCGAGGCGCTCATCGCACGCGACGAGGCGCTCGCCCCCGAGGCCGAGGCCCTCGGCGCGGTCGACAAGCTCGTGCACCACTACGTTCACCTCGCGAAGTTCCTCGACAACTTCGTGGCGTTCCGGGATTTCTATCAGCGCGGGGCGCCTGCGGGCTTCCAGACCGGGACGCTCTACCTCGACGGCCGGAGCTTCGAGCTCTGCGTGCGGGTCACGAGCGTGGACGCCCACGCGGCGCTGGCGAGCAATTCGATGGCCTGCCTCGTGTACTGCAAGTGCACCCGCGATGGCGGCAAGGAGACCCGCACCATCGCGGCGGCCGTGACCAACGGCGACTCGGACCACCTCGCGGTCGGGCGCAACGGCGTGTTCTACGATCGGCAAGGCATCGACTGGGACGCCACCGTCGTCAAGATCATCGAGCAGCCGATCAGCGTCAGGCAGGCCTTCTTTTCTCCTTACAAGAGCCTCGCGCGCTTCGTCGCCGCGCAGATCGAGCGCTTCGCGGGCGCCGAGGCGCAGAGCGCGGAGGCCTCGCTCACGGCCGGGGCGACCGGCGTCGCGGGGGCGGCCACCGCGCCCGCCGCGCCAGCCGCGCCTTCGACCCCGGTCGACATCGGTCGCTTCGCGGGCATCTTCGCGGCCATCGGCCTCGCCATCGGCGCCCTGGGCACCGCGCTCGCGGCGGTCGTGACCGGGTTCTTGAGCCTGCCGGCGTGGCAGATGCCGATCGCCCTCGCCGGGGCATCGCTCGCCATCTCGGGCCCCTCGATGCTGATCGCGGCGATGAAGCTCCGGCAGCGGACCCTCGGCCCGCTGCTGGATGCCGAGGGCTGGGCCGTCAACGCCCGCGCCCGCATCAACATCCCCTTCGGGGCCTCGCTGACCAAGCTGGCAGTGCTGCCCCCCGGGGCCCAGCGCTCGACGCTCGATCCGTTCGCGGACCGCAAGGGGCCGTGGGGCAAGCTCTTGCTGCTGGCGCTGGTGCTCGCGGGCGCGGCGTGGGCGCTCAACGAGGCGGGTCTGCTCGCGTGCTGGTGCTGGGCCCCGTGAGCGGCGCGTTCACCGCGACGTGAGCATCAGGTTCAGCGCGACGTGAGCGCGAACGCGGGCCTGGGTCTCGTCGACCCGGGCCCGCCGTCGTTCAGGCGGCGGTGCGGCGCGCCACGATCCACATGTTCGACGAGAGGCCCTGCTGCACGAGGAACTGCTGGAAGGACTCCCCGACGCGGTCCCACTCGTCGACGAGCACCCGCTGCAGGAAGCCATCGGTGAGCGTGTGCTCGCCCGCGAGCACGCGGTTGCGGACGATGTCCGCGTCGAGCCGTCCCGGCGTCTGGGCCTCGAGCACCTCGAAGCCGCGCGCGGTGAGGAGCCGCCCGAGCGAGTCCGGGTGGAAGTAGTTCAGGTGCTCGGCATCGACCGCCGGGGAACCCGCGCCGAGGACGTCGATGTCGAAGCCGCGGATGTTCGGGCACGTCAGCACCAGCAAGCCGCCGGGGCGGAGCATGGTCCGGCATGCGTCGACGAACTCCGCGGGCTCGAAGAGGTGCTCGATGACCTCGAAGCTCGCGACGACGTCGGCCGTCTCGCCGAGGCCCGCCTCCTCGATGCGCGCCTCGACGACCTCCACCCCGCGCGCGCGGCAGGTGCGCGCGAGGTCGGGGGTCGGCTCGATGGCGACGACGCGGTCGAACGCCTTCCGCGCCAGCAGCTCTTCGCAGAAGGTGCCGAAGCCCGCGCCGACCTCGACCAGGGTGCCGCGCTGCAGACCATGCCGAGCGGCCAATTCGAGCGTGCGCTCGACCCGGGGGCGGAAGATGCGCTCCCGGCGCACCGCCTCGGAGGCCGGGAAGATCACGGCGTTCCAGAACGCGTAATTCTCGGAGTTCTCGTAGTAGTCCTTGAGGACCGAAGGCGAGGGGCGCGGCGACACGTAGACCGTGCTGCACGCCGCGCACTCGTGGTACGCGAGACCGTACTTCGTGAACCGCGGGCGGCGCTGGGGGCCCGCGCAGGCGGGGCAGTTCACGTCCACGAACTCGGCGCTCCGCGCCATCAGGCGGGCGACGTCCTTGGCGTAGAGGCGCGCCTGCTCGGCGGCGTGGTCGGCGGGGCGGATCTGGTGCTCGCGGAGCGGCGGCGTGGTCATGAGGCTCTCTTGGGGCACGGCGGACACGGCCGCAGGACACGGCGGCACCGGCGCGCGCCAACGGTAGCGCCGAGGGGGAGACGGGGCCACCGCCACCAGGATGCCCGGCCACGCCGCGTGGTAGGGTTCGGTCGTCTGCACCGGGGTGGCCGGAGGCGGCGGCAGGAGCACGTGGAATGGGTCGAATCGCTCGCTGGACATGGCTCGCGCTGGTGCTCGGGCTCGCCGCGGTCGCCGGCTGCGGCCGCACCGCGCTCGACCTTCGCGGCCCAGACCTCACGGACGC
>CAIKNO010000421.1 GCA_903828805.1 uncultured Sandaracinus sp.
TCTGCCACTCGTCGGCGAGGGCCTTCTCGCCCTGGAACTGCCGGCCGAGCCGCTTCTCGTCGGCGATGGCGACGGCGACCTGCTTCTTCGCCTCCACGAGCTGGGCGTTCATGTCGAGCAGGATCTGCGACAGCATCTTCTCCGGGTCTTCCGACTTGGAGATGAGGTCGTTCAGGTTGCTCCGGATGAGCGTGGCGAGCCGGTCGAAGAACCCCATCGTTGCCCCCTCTCAGCCCTGCGGGCGGCCGAAGGCCGCGAGACGCGCTTGGTGGTCGACGCCCGAGAGGACCATCTCCTCGAGGACGCCGACGAACTCGTTGTAGTCGAGGTTCTCGAGCAGCAGGCTCGCCGTGAGCAGCACCATGTCGTCGGCGATGCCGTACGCCGCGTGCACCATCTCGGCGGCGTTGTACTCGAGCAGGGTCCGGAAGAACGCAGTCCACTGCGTCGGCTCGATCGCCGAGAGGTTCGTGACCTTCATCCGGAACAGGCAGAGCCCGTCCTCGATCCGCACTGCGATCCCGCCCCGCGCATCGGAGCCGCCCGCGCCGACCAGCCAGGTGTCCTCCGCGACTTCCCGGTTCGGTTGGTTCGACCGCGCCAGGTAGGCCTCGATGTCGTCTCTCGTCCTCACGGCAACCCTCCGAGTGCGCCCAGTCCCAGGCGGGGCGGCGGCAGGAGACTACCGGGCCGCGGCGCGGCGCGCGAGGGGCCTCGTCCCCCCGCGGCGCACCACCGGCTCATTCCTCTTCGCCGCCGGGGTTGGCGAGCTTGCGCGTCCAGAGGATCGCGTCCCGCCGCTCGTGCTGGCCCTTGGCGCCGGGGACCTGAATGCCGTTCGCAAGAAGCCCCGTCTTGCGGAAGCCCGCCGCGACGTAGGCCGTGGCCAGGCCGATGTCGTCGACCGGCGCGAGCGCGAACGCGCTCACGATCCCGCGCTCCTTGAGGTCGTCGCAGAGGAAGCGGAACCCGCCCGTCAAGGCGAGGACGTCGAGGTCGTCGGTCGGGGCGCGCAGCACCTCGATCAGCGAGTGACCGAAGCAGTCCTGGAACTCGCCGCTGATGTAGTTGGGGCGGCCCTTCTTGGTCGTCGCCTCCACGAAACAGCGCTGCGCGTCACGACCGAAGGCGTCGAAGCCACTCAGCCCCTGCCCCTTGCGCCACACCTCGTCGCGCACCTTGAGCACGTCCTCGTCGTCGGCGAACGACGCGCTGACCATCGTCAACTCGTCGGGGACCTCACGGGCGTTCTTCTTGCCGGCGTTGACGGTCCGCTCGGCCGTGCGCTGGCCCTCTTCGCTGACCTCGACCGAGGCCGTCTTCTCGCCGATGACGCAGCCGACGAGGTGTCCGTCGCTCCGCTTGTAGAAGCCGGGGATGGTGCCCTCGCGCACGAAGCCGACGCGGGTCCAGCTCGAGACCTCGTCCTTCTCCACCAGGAGGATGACCTTCTCGACCCCTTCTCGACGGGCGACGTTCTGGATGAACAGGCGCTTGGCCGGGAGGGCACCGGACCGGAAGTCGATGACCCGGATGAACCCGATGCGCCGGTTCAGCAGCAAGCACAAGAAGGCGCTCTCGCTCTTGAAGTGGAGCTCTTCGACGATGGGGAGCGCGGATCCTTCGCTGCGGGCGGCGGCCTTGGCCATGCGTGAACGTCCTCTGGAGGGCCGACGAAAGCCCAGGAAAATGGGCAGGGAAGGTGAATCTGGACGCCGGCCGAGTCAACTCGCCCTCGGCCGGGCCGGCGCGGGGGCCGTGGGGGCCCGCGAAATACGACGGAACGCCGAGAGGCCGGCCCCTGCGAAGGGGAACCGGCCTCTCGACGGGACGTGCGGCTCCGAGGTCGGAGCCGCCTCACGCGTTCAGTGCGGGGCGGCCGCGGGGCGGGCGCCGCCGCGCTCGGCGAGCGCACGGTCGATGGCGGCCGTGAAGGCCGGCAGCGGCTGCGCGCCCTGGAGCAGTCGGCCGTTGATGAAGAACGACGGGGTGCCGATCTCGGCGCCGGCGCGGCGAACCGCGTCCATGTCCGCCTGGATGGCGGCCTGGTGGGTGTGGTTGTCGAGGGCGGCGCGGAATCGCGTCATGTTGATGCCCTGGATCTGCTGCGCGTACGCCTCGAGGTTCTCCCGGGCGATCGCGGTCTGGTTCTGGAAGAGCGTGTCGTGGTACTGCCAGAACGCGTCGGCGCCGCGCTGCGCGAAGACCTCCGCGGAGGCCTCGGCGGCGGGGGTCGCCAGCGGGTGGAAGGGCAGCGGGTAGTTGCGCCACACGAAGCGGACGCGGCCCTCGTACTGCGTCGCGATCTGCGCGAGCGTCGGCTCGACGCGCGAGCAGAACGGGCACTGGTAGTCGGAGAAGATCTGGATGGTCACCGGGGCGCTCGCGGGCCCGCGGGTCGGGGCGTTCGCCGGGACGGCGATGTCGTACACGCGGTCCGCGTCCGGCGCGGCGGCGGCGGGCGCCGCGTCCCCGGCGGGCATCGGGAGCATGACGGGCTCCGTCGCGTTGTTGGCGATGGTCGCCTCGGACACGCCGGCGCGGGGGGTGCCCGACGCGACGCGCTCGCGGGCGCGGGTCATCTCCTGATCGATCACGGCCTGGAACGCCTCGAAGGGCTGGGCGCCACGGAGGTTGCGGCCGTTGATGAAGAACGACGGGGTGCCGCTCGCGCCGAGCTGGCGGGCGAGGGTCTGATCGGCCTCGATGGCCGCCTGGTGGGTGTGGTTGTCGAGCGCCGCGCGGAAGCGGGCCATGTCGAGCCCCTGCTGCTGCGCGTAGGACTCGAGGTTCTCACGGGTGAGCGCCTGCTGGTTCTCGAAGAGGGTGTCGTGCATGCGCCAGAAGCCGTCCGCCCCGCGCTGCGCGAACGCCTCCGAGGCCGCCTCGGCCGCGGGCATCGCGTTGTCGTGGAAGGGCAGCGGGTTGTGCTTGAACACGAAGCGGACGTCGCGGCCGTAGCGCTCGACGATCTGCTCGATCGTGGGGCGGACGCGGCTGCAGAACGGGCACTGGAACTCCGACACGGCGACGATCGTCACGAGCGCGTCGTTCGGCCCGCGGACGGGCGAGGTGCCGACCGGGACGCGGTAGACCGCGTTGGGGTCGGGCTGCGGGCGGCGCGGCGGCGCGGCCTTGGCGGCGGCGGCTTCACCCTCGGCCGCGGCCGGCGAGGTGCGGGCGCCGCGCATGAGGGCGGCGTAGAGCTGGCCACGGGCGGTGCCGCGCTGCACCTGGGCCGTCGCGCGACGGATCTCGTCGTCGATGACCTGGGTGAACTGCTCGAGGGGCTGCGCGCCCATGAGCTGCCGGCCGTTGATGAAGAACGCGGGCGTGCCGCGGGCGCCGATCTGGTTGGCCGCCGCGGTGTCGCGCTGGATGCCCGCCTGGTGGGTGTGGTTGTCGAGCGCCGCGCGGAAGCGCGTCATGTCGAGGCCCTGCTGCTGCGCGTACTGCTCGAGCTGCGGGCGGCCGAGGGCGCGCTGGTTCTCGAAGAGGGTCGCGTGCATGCGCCAGAAGCCGGCGTCGCCGCGCTGCGCGTAGGCTTCCATCGCCGCCTCGGCGGCGGGGGTCGCGCTCTGGTGGAAGGGCAGCGGATTGTTCCGCCACACGACGCGGACCTGGTTGTTGTAGCGCTCGAGGAGCTGGTTGACCGTCGGCTCGACGCGCGAGCAGAACGGGCACTCGAAATCGCTGAACATCGCGATGGTGACGAGCGCGTCGTCGGGACCGCGCTGCGGCATGTCGTCGGTCACGTCGACGCGGAAGCGCTCGACGTCGTCGGCGACGGCAGGACCCGCCGCGGCGTCGCCGCCCTCGCGGTCGCCCGCGGCCATCTCGATCTCTTCGGACGGGCCAGCGCCGCGGCCCGTGATGTTGCCGATCATCAAGCCGCCGACGAACGCGATCAGGATCGCGATCACCGCGGACGGCACGCTCATCGTGCCGCTCGCCGGCGCGGGCGCAGGCGCAGGACTGGGACTCTTGTTTGCCATGGAACGAACCTCATCTGGGCGGCCGACGGACGCGATCTGCGCCCGGCCCCGCCGGAACATCTTGAAAGGGGAGAGAATTCATCGGTGAAGGGCGTCGTGCGGCACCATGCCGGCCGACGTGGACGGCGGGGTCGGGACCGCGGTCCCGACACGCCATGACGTTCGAGGAGCGACGCGCGCGGACGGGGACCAGGCCGGCCATCCGGGCGATGCGGGTTCGACCCGTCGGGTGCGCGAGAGCGCCGCCACCGACACGTCGACCTCCGCCACGTCCCGCCACGGCGTCCCGTCGCAGGAGCGGCGGGTCGGCGGTCGTCGGCGCGCTCAGGTCCGGGGTGGGCGCTCGAGGGATCGGGGCAAGCCCGACGGCCCTGCCGTGGCGCACGCGCGCGACGGCGTGGCGGCGAGGCGGGGCAAGGAGGGCGGGACGCTCGGCATCGACGCGACCAGCATCAGCGACTCCGCGTGCAGGCCCGAGTGGGACGAGGGCACATCGCCGTGGCGGTCCTGAACGCAGCGGGGATCGTCCGACGCGGTGCACCACAGCACCGGAGACGGCCCGGCCGGCCGGGCCTCGCGACCGAGGTCGCCCGCGGCCGCCGAGGGCGACGGGTCGGGCGTCTGCAGCAGCGTTCCGTCGTGCTCGAACATCGTCGGCTCGCCCTCGAAGAAGGCCTCGCCGGCGAACACCACCCCGTCGCCGCAGACGCAGTCCTCCGCGGCGGCCCGTCCCGAAGGGAGGGCGAGCGCGGCGAGGAGCGTCAGCAGCGGGAAGAGGCGGACCATCGTCGAATTCGGGCGGAGTCTACCCGCCCCGGTGGAACTGGCAAACCGTGCTCGGGCGACGGCTATTTCACCCGCCCGGGGTCGGATGCCGATTGAAGGCCCCGCCCCTCGCCGTTAGTCTGCCCGCCTCGCCTCGGAGACGCCGTTCATGAGCACGTTCACCGGAACCCTACCCGCCCTCGTCACCCCGTTCCGTGACGGCGAGGTCGACGAGCTGGCCCTCCGTGCGCTGGTCGAGCGCTGCATCGAGGGAGGCGTCGACGGCCTCGTCCCCTGCGGCACCACCGGCGAGTCCGTGACGCTGACCGAGGCGGAGCACGCGCAGGTCGTCCGGGCGGTCGTCTCTCAAGCCCGCGGGCGGGTGCCCGTGGTCGCGGGCGCCGGCACGGTCTCGACCCGCCACACCATCCACCTCGCCGAGATCGCGCGCGAGGCGGGCGCCGATGGCCTGTTGCTGGTGTGCCCTTATTACAATCGCCCCACCCAGGCCGGGCTCGAGGCGCACTTCCGCGAGGTGCTGCGGCGCGTGCCGATGCCGTCGATCCTCTACAACATCCCCGGGCGCACCGGGGTCGATCTCGCGCTCGAGACCCTCGAGCGCCTCGGGGACGTGAAGGCGGTGGTCGGCATCAAGGAGGCCACCGGCAACGTGCTGCGAAGCCAGCAGATCCTCGCCCGCTGCGGCGACCGCTTCGACGTGCTCAGCGGCGACGATGCCCTCACGTTGCCGGTCCTCAGCGTCGGCGGGGTCGGCGTCATCAGCGTCACGGCGAACCTCCTGCCCGCCGAGACCAGCGCCGTCGTGCGGGCGTGGCGGCAAGGCCGTCACGACGAGGCGCGCACGCTGCATCTCCGGCTCGCGCCGGTGCACGAGTCGATGTTCGTGGAAGCCAACCCCGGGCCCGTGAAGGCCGCGATGGCAGCGCGCGGCCAGCTCGCCCCCGAGGTGCGCTTGCCCCTCGTGTGGCCCGAGGCCTCCTCGATCGCCAAGGTGCACGCCGCCCTCGCGCGGGCCGGGCTCGCCGCGTGAGCATGCCCCTCGCGATCGCGGTGCATGGCGCGGGCGGTCGGATGGGCCGGGCCGTGGTGCGTGCCCTCGCCGAGACGCCGTCGATGCGGCTCGTCACAGCGCTCGACCGCGCGCACGGCGACGGGGTGGGTCGGGATGCCGGCGAGCTCGCCCACGTCGGCACGCTCGGCGTGACCGTCACCGCCGACGACACGTCGCTGGCAGGCGCCGCGGTCGTGATCGACTTCAGCGCGCCGGCCGCCACCGCGCGGCTCGCGGCCCGCTGCCGTGCGGCGCGCATCCCGCTGGTGGTCGGCACGACGGGCCTCGACGAGGACGCGCTCGCGGCCCTCGGAGCGCTCGCCGAGGAGGTGCCCGTCGTGGTCGCGCCGAACACGAGCGTCGGGGTCACGGTGCTCTTCCATCTGGCCGCGGAAGCGGCCCGGCTGCTCGGCCCCGACTTCGATGCGGAGATCGTGGAGATGCACCATCGCCGGAAGGTCGACGCGCCGAGCGGCACCGCGCTGCGTCTCGCCGAGCGCGTGGCCGCCGCCAAGGGCCTCGGCCCGGAGCACGTCGTGCACGGACGGAGCGGTCAGGTGGGCGCGCGGCCGGATGCCGAGATCGGGGTGGTGTCGCTGCGGGGCGGCGACGTCGTCGGCGAGCACACGCTGGTGCTCGCGGGGCCCGGCGAGCGCGTCGAGCTCACGCACCGCGCCCACGACCGCA
>CAIKNO010000422.1 GCA_903828805.1 uncultured Sandaracinus sp.
CTCGTCGATGATTATTATCGGCGACGAGGTGCGGGCACTCTGACGCGAACCAGCGAATGAGAACGGCCCCGCACCTCGGAAGAGGCGGCGGGGTTTTCTCTTTCCGAGACCTCGCTTCCCTCTCCCGAGGCGCTGCGGCCGACAGGAGGTCGGCGATGCGTTTCGATTCGAAGGGTGGTTTCGGTCTTCCCGCGGACACGTGCTCGGAAGGGACCGCCAAGGTCCGGGCGGGGCAGGTGCTGCGATGAGCGGGCTGCGCGTCTGGCTCGACGGCGCGGTGCTCGAGGGCAGCCAGGCCTCGGTGTCCCCGCTGGCGCATGGTCTCCACTACGGCACGGGGGTCTTCGAGGGGGTTCGATGTTACGCGACCGCGCGCGGGCCCGCGGTGTTCCGGCTCGCCGACCACCTGGCGCGGATGAAGAAGGGCGCCGACGCGCTCGGCATGCCGTTCGACGAGGCGGCGGTGACCGAGGGCGTGCTGCAGACGCTGCGCGCGAACGACCTGCGTTCGGCCTACGTGCGGCCCCTCTCGTTCTACGAAGGCGGCGGTCTCGGGCTCGATGTGGCGCCGCTGCGCGCCCGTCACCTCGTGGCCGCCATGCCGTGGAAGAGCCACCTCGGCACGGGGCCGGACGCGGGCGGCGTGCGCCTTCGGACCTCCTCGTTCCGGCGCAACCCCTCCTCGGCGATGCCCCCGCTCAAGCTGTGTGGGGGCTACGTCAACTCGATCCTCGCGAAGCTCGAGGCCACCCGTCATGGCTTCGAGGAGGCCCTGTTCGTCGACGCGCGAGGGTTCGTCTGCGAGGCGACCGGCGAGAACGTCTTCATGGTGAAGGGCGGCCGCGTCACGGCGGTCGAGCATCCCGACGCGCTGCCGGGGATCACGCGGGCGACGGTGATGGCGCTTTGCGGGGCGGAGGCCCGGGCGGTGACGCTCGAGGAGCTCCGCGACGCCGACGAGGTGTTCCTCACGGGGACCTCGGCGGAGGTGGCCGCGGTCTCGACGCTCGACACCCGCGAGCTCGGGGTGGGCCCCGTCACGCGGGAACTCTCGTCGCTCTATCAAGCGGTGGTGCACGGCGACGCCGAGCAGGCCCGCGGCTGGCTGCTGCACGCCTGAGGAGGGACGGCTCCATGACGAACACTCGAAGAGTCACGCGCGAAGACGTCCTGCTCGCCGAGGCGCGGGTCCGACCGCGGCTCGCGCCGACGCCGGCGCGGTGGTGCGCGCCGATGGGCGCTTGGCTGAAGCTGGAGAACCAGCAGCAGACCGGCTCGTACAAGGTCCGCGGCGCCCTGAATGCGCTCTCGATGCGGGTGAGCGAGGGGGACCTTCGTCCGGTCGTCGCGGCCTCGGCGGGCAACCATGCGCGCGGGGTGGCCTGGGCTGCGCGGCGGCTCGGGTTGCGGGCGGTGGTCGTCATGCCGGTGTCGGCTCCGCGGATCAAGGTGCAGGGCGCGGTCGCCCTCGGGGCCGAGGTCGTGCTCGCCGGTTCGACGTACGAAGAAGCCGAGGCCGAGGCCGCTCGCCTCGCCCTCACGCTCGGCGGAAGGATCCTCCCTCCCTTCGATGACGCCGGGGTCATCGCCGGGCAAGGAACGGTCGGGCTCGAGCTGCTCGAACTCGCACCCGACGTGGTGCTGGTGCCCATCGGCGGAGGTGGGCTCGCCGCGGGGGTCGGCCTCGCGCTCGCGCCGCTGGGCGTGCGCGTGGTCGGCGTGCAGGTCGAGGGGGTCGACGGCATGCGGCGTGCGCTGCGCGGAGAGCCTGCGTTGACGTCGGCGGCCGAGACGATCGCGGACGGCGTCCGGGTGCGTTCACCCGGCGCGCTGACGCGCGCGGTCTGCGCGGGGACCCTCGACGACGTCGTCACGGTCAGCGAGGCCGAGGTCCGGGCCGCGCTCGTGGAGCTCGCGGTGAGGGCGGGGGTGGTGGCCGAGGGCGCGGGCGCGGTCGCGGCCGCCGCGCTGGCGAAGGTGCCGGGCCGCAGGAAGGTCGCCGTCGTGTCGGGCGGCAACATCGACGCGGAGAGATTTCAGGACGTGCTCGCCGGCGTGGGGCCGGCGCGCACCCCCGCGCGCGCCGTGCGTGCCGCGCGGGCAGGAGAACTCACATGTTGAATCGCCATAGCAAGACCGTCACGCAGGACCCTTCGCAGCCCGCGGCGCAGGCGATGCTCCACGCGGTGGGGCTGACCCGCGAAGACCTCGCCCGCGCGCAGGTCGGGATCGTCAGTACGGGATACGAGGGCAACCCTTGCAACATGCACCTCAACGGGCTCGCCTCGAAGGCGAAGGAGGGCGTGCGTGCGGCCGACCTCGTCGGGCTCGTGTTCCACACGATCGGCGTGAGCGATGGCATCTCGATGGGCA
Organism: uncultured Sandaracinus sp.; assembly: GCA_903828805.1. Lineage (GTDB taxonomy): Bacteria > Myxococcota_A > Polyangia > Polyangiales > Sandaracinaceae > Sandaracinus. The sequence continues at coordinate 2,374 of CAIKNO010000422.1, forward strand.
CGCCCGGCATGCGGTACTCGCTGCCGTCCCGCGAGGTCATCGCGGACTCGATCGAGACCGTCGTGCAAGCGCAGAGCTACGACGCGGTCCTCGCGGTCGTCGGCTGCGACAAGAACATGCCGGGCGCGATGATGGCGATGGCCCGCCTCGATCGTCCCGCGATCCTGGTCTTTGGAGGGGCGAGCGCGTCGGGCCGCCACCAGGGCCGGAAGCTGAACGTGGTCTCCGCGTTCGAGGCGCTCGGAGAGAAGCTCGCGGGCCGACTCGATCAGGAGGGCTACCAAGCCATCATCGAGCGGGCTTGCCCGGGCGCGGGGGCCTGTGGCGGCATGTACACCGCGAACACGATGGCGTGCGCCATCGAGGCGCTGGGGATGAGCCTGCCGTACTCGTCGTCCACGCCCGCGCTCGCACCCGAGAAGGACGCGGAGTGCGCGGCTGCGGGGCGCGCGATGCGAGGGCTGCTCGAGCAGAACCTCACGCCGTCGCGGATCATGACCGCGGCGTCGTTCGAGAACGCGATCACGGTGGTGCTGGCGCTCGGCGGCTCCACGAACGCGGTGCTGCATCTGCTGGCGATCGCGGCTTCGCTCGGCGTGCCGCTCGGGCTCGACGATTTCGCGCGGCTCTCGGCGCGCACCCCGCTCCTCGGGGACCTCGCGCCGTCGGGGCCGTACCTGATGGAGGACGTGCACGCGATCGGCGGGACGCCTGCGGTCATGCGTCGTCTGCTCGAGGCGGGCTTGCTCCACGGGGAATGCCTCACCGTGACGGGCCAGACGCTCGCCGAGAACCTCCGCGACGTCCCGGAGTTGACGCCGGGTCAGACGGTCATCCGGCCCCTCGATCGTCCGATCTCCCCGACCGGTCACCTCAAGATCTTGCGTGGCAACCTCGCGCCCGACGGGGCGGTGGCGAAGCTCACCGGCAAGGAGGGCTTGCGCTTCGAGGGGCCCGCCCGCGTCTTCGAGGGCGAGTACGCGGCCAACGACGCCATCGCCCGCGGGGAGGTCCAGAAGGGGGACGTCGTGGTCATCCGCTTCGAAGGGCCGCGCGGCGGGCCCGGCATGCCGGAGATGTTGAAGCCGACGGCCGCGATCGTGGGCGCGGGTCTCTCGAAGGACGTCGCGCTGATCACCGACGGTCGGTTCTCGGGTGGCACGCACGGGTTCGTCGTCGGCCACATCACCCCGGAGGCGCAGGACGGCGGGCCCCTGGCCCTCGTCCACGACGGTGACGTCATCGTCATCGACGCCGCGGCGCTCACGCTCGAACTCCGCGTATCCCCCGACGAGCTCGAGGCGCGCCGCGCGGCGTTCGTCGCACCTGCCCCCAAGCACCGCGCGGGCGTCCTGCGGAAGTACGCGCTCACGGTGTCGTCCGCGTCCGAGGGTTGTCTCACCGACAGGTTCTGAGGAGGTCGTCCATGTCCAGCCAGTCATCGCTCGCCGCCTCCGGAACCTCCGCGCCCGATGCGGCTCCCCGCATCCTCGGGGCCGAGGCGGTCGTCCTGTCCCTCCTCGCCGAAGGCGCCGACACGGTCTTCGGGTACCCCGGGGGCGCGATCATGCCGGTGTACGACGCCCTCTTCGGGGTCCGAGGCCGCCTTCGTCACGTGCTCGTGCGCCACGAGCAGGGGGCCGTTCACGCGGCGCAGGGATACGCGCGCGCCAGCGGTCGTCCCGGGGTCTGCATCGCGACGTCGGGGCCCGGCGCCACGAACCTCGTCACCGGGATCGCCGACGCGCAGATCGACTCCACGCCCGTCGTCTGCATCACGGGCCAGGTGGCGTCCACGTGGCTCGGCACGGACGCGTTCCAGGAGACCGACGTCATCAACGTGACCGCCCCTCTGACCAAGTGGAACGTGCAGGTGACGAGGGCGGAGGACATCCCGGCGGCGGTCGCGAAGGCGTTCTACATCGCGCGGAGCGGTCGTCCCGGGCCGGTGCTGGTGGACATCACGAAGGACGCGCAGCTCGGGACCCTCGCGTACCGTCACGTC
>CAIKNO010000423.1 GCA_903828805.1 uncultured Sandaracinus sp.
GCCGTGGCGATGCTCTCGCTCGGCGGGTGCGGCGCCGCGGCCCCGCGCACCGCGGGCCTCGATCCGGCGCGGCTCGACCCGCGCGCGCTCTACCCGCTGCACGAAGCGTACGTCTGGTCGTACGACGTCGACACCGGCACGGGCGTGCACACCTTCGCCGTGTCGCGGGTGGTGCGGGCGAGCGAAGGACGCTTCGCCGTGACGAACGGCGGCACCGAGATCGAGTACGAGCAGCGCCCCGACGGGCTGTTCCGACCGCAGACCGGGACGTACCTGCTGCGCGCGCCCATCGAGGTCGGTGCGAGCTGGCCCGCCGCGGCGGGCGCGACCGCGCGGGTGACGTCGGTCACGGAGGTCGTCGACGGCCGCGCCGGGCACTTCGAAGGCTGCGTCCGCGTCGTCGAGGAGAACGACGCGGGTTCGGGTCGCTCGGTCGTGACGGTGTACTGCCCCGGTCAGGGACCGACCCTCGTGGAGTCGCGTCAGTCGATGGAGCTCTCCGGGCAGGTCGTCACGGTCCGGGCGGAGCTCATCGGGCTCGTCCGCGGCGAAGAGGACGCCGAGTCGCCCGAAGAGCTCGACGCGCCTCGCTGATCGCGCCGCGCGCGCTACCCTCGCGCCCCGTGAGCGACCTCGAACGCGCCCTCGCCCGTCTCCGCGCCCCCGGCTCCGAGCCGCTCCGGCACCTGACCACCCTGTCGGTCGACGTGCTGCTGGCGCAGCGGCTCGATGCCCTCGTCGACACCGACACCGCCGCGGAGCTCGCGTGCGACGCGCTGCACGAGCCCCTGGTCCGCCGCGTGCTCGAGGCGCACGTCCGCCCCGCGCTCGAGCGGCAACGGGCGCGGGTCGCGGACACGGGCGAGCGCCTCGGCGACGCGTTCCCGCCCGGCGCCGACGAGACCTTGATCGCGCTGCTCCGCCAGGCCCGGATGCCCGACGTGGCGTGGGCCGACGGCCTGCTCGACGCGCGCCTGCTCAAGCGGCTGCTCGCGCCGGTCCTGCAGGAGGCGCTGCTCTCGTTCGCGCGTCGGTTGCCCTTGCCGCACGTCGGCCCGGGCGCGTCGGCGGTCGCGGGTCGGGCGGGCGCGCTCGGCTCCGTCCTGCTCGGCGGGATCGCCGCGCGGGCGGCCGAGGTCGGACGGAACGTGGCGTCGGGGATCGCCTCCGGCGTCGGCGCCGAGGTCGAGCGGAAGGTGCACGCCGCCGCCCGCGAATTCGCCGAGGACGCGCTCGACGGGCTGCGCGCGACGCTGCACGAGCGGTTGGAGAGCGAGGAGGGACGAGCGCTGGTGCAATCGCTCGTCGCCCACGCGGTCCGGCACCTGCATCGCACGAGGACGGACGCCCTTCTCGGCGGCCTCGACGCGCTGCCCGCCGAGGACACCGACGCGCTGGTCGCCCGGATCGTCGCCCACGGCGCGGCGCGCGAAGCCATCCGCGCCGCCGTCCGCGACGAGGTGCGCGCGGCGCTGGCCATCGAGGGTTCCCGCACCGTGCGCGACCTCGCCCGCGAGGCGGGCATCGAGGCAAGCCTGGCGCGGGCCCTCGAGACCCCCGCGGCGGCGGTGCTGGGGCCGCTGACGGCCTCACCGGAATTCGGCGCGTGGCTCGCCGCGCTGCTCGCCTGACGCGACCGCGAGGCGCTTTTCTTTCGCGGCGTCGGGCCCCACCATCGGCCGATGCACTCCCTGCTCCGCGGGCCGCTGACCTTGGCGCTCGCCTTCGCGCTGGCCCTCGCGTGCGCCTCGCCCTCGCTGGCCCGGGCCCAGACCCTGCGCGTCGACGGCACGACGATCACCCTCGGCGGGGTGCACCGCTACGACGCCGTCGAGGTCGTGCGTGGCGGGCGCATCGTCGTGCCGCCCTTCGACGGCACCGACCGCGCGGGGACCGGCAACCTCGTGCTTGTCGCCGGACGGATCCTCGTGGACTCGACCTCGTCGATCGACGCCCGCGGCGCGGGCTACCAGCCCCTCACCTGCGGCGACGGACGGGGCCCCGCGGCGGTTCCGCTCTCGGGCGGTCGGGGGGGCTGCTCGGTGCGGGACTCCGGCGGCGGCGGCGGCCATTTCGGTCGGGGCGGCCGCGGCACCAAGGACTGCTTCATCTTCGGTCCGGCGACCTCGTGCCAGTTCCCGCAGGAGTTCGAGGAGAGCTGCGGAAGCCTCGCCGCCTCCGGCGCGTCGTGCGTCGCCGGAGCCGCCGGCTGCTACAACCTCGACGGCCTGCCGACCGTCGCGGGGGACGCCTATCGCCACTCCATCTACGACGCCGAGTTCGGCGCGGCCGGCGGCGACAAGGGGTGCGGCGACGGCTTCGACGCGCTCTCGACCGGAGGCGCCGGCGGCGGACGCGTCGTGCTGGTGGCGCTCACGGACGCGGCCACCGGCGCGCTGCAGATCGATGGCCGCGTGACGGCGGCCGGGCGTCGCGGATGCGGGTCGGGCAACGACTCCGGCGGAGGCGGCGCGGGCGGCTCCGTGCTGCTCGTCGGCGATCAAGTCCAGGTCGGCGCCGGCGCCCTCGTGACGGCCGCGGGCGGGCTCGGCGGCGACACCCGGTCGGGGGCCGCCGGACAGCCCGACGCGGCCGACTGCGCCGGGCGCCAGGCCGGCGGAACGTGCGACGACTGCGGCGGCGGGGGCGGCGGCGGCATCATCAACGTGCTCTCGCGCACGGCGAGCCTCGACCCCCGCGCGGCCTTCGACGTCGGCGGGGCCGAGGGCGGTGTCTGCGACATCTGCCGCGGCGAGGCCGGCGGCGGCGCGGGGGAGCTGCTGCTCGACGGCGCCTATGTGGGGGAACTCTGCGACGGCTTCGACAACGACTTCGACGGCGCCATCGACGAGGGCCTCGGGAGTGTGTCGTGCGGCCTCGGCACGTGCGCGCGCGACATCGCGGCGTGTGCCGCCGGCGCACCCGTCACCTGCGCTCCGTCGGTCGGCGCGGACCCCAGCTGCCGCGCCGCCGACGCCGGCGCACGGCCCCGCATCGCGGTCGTGCTCGACACCTCGAGCTCGATGCTGCTCGACCTGCGCGGCTACCCCACCTTCGGGGACGGCAGCGCCGACC
>CAIKNO010000424.1 GCA_903828805.1 uncultured Sandaracinus sp.
GGACGGACCGGGGGACGCGGCTCCGGATCCAGGCAACCCGTTGAGGGACTTTGGCTGGGCGAGCATCACTGCGGGCGGAGCCCTTACCGCCGGGGGTCTGGTTGGCACCATCATCTGGGCGAGCACGGTGAACACTCTCAACGCGAACGTCGAAGCAGGCGCGTGCTCGGTCGATCCGATGACCGAGTCGGTGACCTCATCGGTCCCTGAGTGCCTCGACCAGCAGAGCCGCTACCGCCTCGCGGGCACGCTCGCGGTCGCCGGCTATGCGGCTGGAGCCGTCTTCCTGGGAACTGGGATCGGCCTCGTGCTCGGAGAATCTGCCAATGCTGACGGCCCGAGCCAGACCGCGTTCGCATGCGGCCCCTTTGCCGAAGGCGGACTCGTGTGCGGAGGGGCGTTCTAGGAGCCGTCGGCGAGGCGCGAGACGCCAAGGGCGGCCCGATTCGAGGGTGCAGCGCTCGACCCGGCGCGACCCCGTTCTGCCGACCTCAGATCTCTGGCTTCTGCGCCGTCGCGGCCGATGGCGCGGACGTGCCCGCGGCCTGACGCGCCCCACTCCGGCCGGCGAATCTTGCGACGAACGCCACGGACGCCGGCGGCCGGCTCGACGGCGAAGATGCTCGCGGATGGACCGTGATCCGACGGGATCAGGACGAGTTCTCGAAGGAACCCCTCAGGTCGCGCCCAGGATCGGGTAGCGTCTGCGCCCATGCGAACCCTGCTCCGCCTCGGCTGCGTGCTCTGCCTCTCTGCGTGCGGGGCGTCGTCCCCGCGTCCTGCGACCCCGGATGGCCCGCGCGCCCTCGATCGGGAGCGCTTCAACCAGCTCGCGTTGCGCCTCGAGCTGCCGCTCTTCTGGGCGGCGGACACCGACGGCAGCGGGACCCCGGGCCCCGACGAGATCCGCGCGCTGCGCTTCTACCCGACCGAGGGCACGTGGGTGCAGGACGGCCGCTTCACCCCGGCGTTCGACGCGGCGCTCGCGCAGATCCGACAGGCCCACGAGGCCGCGACTCCGGACGACGCCCGCCTCGCCGCCGTGCTCTCGGAGCTCGACCACGCCGCGCCGACCCTGGTCGAGTCCGACCTGCGCGCGCTCCCGCCCTCGCACCAGACCTTCGCGCGCCACATGACGCAGGTGGCCGATCTCATCGATCGCCTCTACGCCCGCCAGACCGGCGCCTCGGCCATCGAGGCCCAGGCGGCGGGGGCGGACACCGCGTCTCGCTCCCTGTTCCGCCGCAACTGGGGCCCCTCGTGCCGCGGCGCGCTGACCGAGCGCGACCCCGCGTGCTCCGCGCTGCCCGGCGCCCCCCGCGCGCTCGTGGACGTCTACCCCGCGGCGCTGCAGGGCAGCGACGACACGTTCTGCGCCGCGCTCGAGGCGCGGCCCGACGCGACGCAGCTCCTCTCGCCGTTCACCGTCGTGCGCCAGGACGGCGAGACGCTCCGGGCCGTGCCGTACAGCGAGGCCTACGCGGACGAGATGCGCGGGATCACCCGCGAACTGCGGGCCGCGGCCGACGCGCTGCGCGCCGAGGCCGACGAGGCCGCGCTGGTCGCGTACCTCGACGCGGCGGCGACGGCCTTCGAGACGAACGAGTGGGGCCCGGCCGACGAAGCCTGGTCGCGCATGGGCGTGCGCAACTCGCGCTGGTACGTGCGGGTCGGTCCCGACGAGACGTACTGGGAGCCGTGCAGCCAGAAGGCGGGCTTTCACCTCACGTTCGCGCGCATCAACCCGGACTCGCTCGCGTGGCAGGAGCGCCTGACCCCGATCCAGCGCGACATGGAGGGCGCCCTCGCCGCGCTCGCGAGCGATGCCTACCAGGCGCGTGACGTCGCGTTCCACATGCCCGACTTCATCGACATCGTGCTCAACGCCGGGGACGACCGCGATCCGTTCGGCGCGACGATCGGCCAGAGCCTGCCGAACTGGGGCGCGGTGGCGGACGAAGGGCGCGGGCGGACGGTCGCGATGAGCAACCTCTACACCGATCCGGACTCGATGACGCGACGCCGCGCGCAGGCGATGTCGCTGCTCTCGTCGACGACGATGGCCGACTACACGAGCGCCGCGACGCCGGGCCTGCTCTCGACGATCTTGCACGAGGCGACCCACAACCTCGGCCCCTCCCACGACTACCGCGCGAATGGCCAGACCGACGCCGAGGCGTTCGGAGGCGGGCTGGCCTCGATGCTCGAGGAGCTGAAGGCGCAGTCCGGCGCCCTCTTCTTCGTCGAGTGGCTCCGCGCGCGCGGCGTGCTCACCGACGCGCAGGCCCGGGAGGTCTACGTCGACTCGATCGTCTGGGCGTTCGGGCACGTCTCCCGCGGCATGTACACCCCCTCCGGTCAGCGCAAGGCGTACAGCCAGCTCGCCGCCATCCAGCTCGGCGTGCTGCTCGACGAGGGCGCGCTGCGCTTCGATGCGGACGCGACGGCCGCCGACGGAACGCACCACGGCGCGTTCACCCTCGACTTCGATCGCTTCCCCGCCGCGGCGGAGCGGCTGATGACCCAGGTAATGCGGATCAAGGCCACCAACGACCGCAGCGCGGCCGAGGCGCTCGCGACCCGCTACGTCGACGGGGACCGGGTGCCGCACGCGCTGCTCGTCGAGCGCTACCGTGGCTTCCCGCAGGTCACCTTCGTCTACAACCTCTCGCTCTGAGCCCACGGGGCCGCTCACCCCGTCCATCGAAGCGAGGCGCCGCGGGTCGGCACGTGCCGATCCCGGCGCAGTTCGTCGCTCCTCGAGGGCGCGGCTCGGGTATCCTGCGGCCGCCTCGAACCACGGGAGGTGTTCCATTCGCATCGGCGTACCCAGAGAGACGAGACCCGGGGAGAAGCGCGTCGCCGCGACCCCGGACACGACGGCCAAGCTGGTCGAGGGCGGCTTCGAGGTCGTCGTCGAGCGCGGCGCCGGGCGCGCGGCCGGGTTCGACGACGACGCCTATCTCGGCGCGGGCGCGAAGGTCGTCGAGACCGCCGAGAGCGCGCTCGAATGCCCCGTCGTCCTCAAGGTGCGGCCGCCCACCGCGGACGAGGTGGCCTGCCTCTCGCCGAAGGCGGTGCTCATCTCGCTGCTGCAGCCGGAGCGGCACGAGGAACTGCCCGCGCTCCTCAACGCGCGGCAGGTCACGGCGCTCGCGCTCGAGCGCATCCCGCGCGTGACCCGCGCCCAGAAGATGGACGTGCTCTCGTCGATGGCGAACCTCTCCGGCTACCGCGCCGTGGTCGAGGCCGCCGCGCAGTACGAGGGGTTCTTCGGACCGCAGATCACCGCCGCCGGGGCCTCGCGGCCCGCGCGGGTGCTGGTGATCGGCGCCGGCGTCGCAGGGCTCGCGGCGATCGGCGCCGCGCGCGCGCTCGGGGCCGAGGTGCGGGCCTTCGACACGCGCCCCGCGGCGCGCGAGCAGGTCGAGAGCCTCGGCGCGACGTTCCTCGAGGTCTCCATCGACGAGAGCGGGGACGGCGGCGGCGGCTACTCGAAGCTGATGAGCAAGGAGTTCATCGCCGCCGAGATGCAGCTGTTCAAGGACCAGGCGAAGGACGGCGTGCAGATCGTCATCACGACCGCGCTCGTGCCCGGCACGCGCGCGCCGATCCTGCTGCCGCGCGACGTCGTGGAGTCCTTCTCGCAGGGGTCGGTCCTCGTGGACATGGCCGCCGAACAGGGCGGCAACTGCGAGCTCTGCGTGCCGGGCGAGGTGGTCTCGCACCGGGGCGTGAAGATCGTCGGCTACACCGACCTGGCGAGCCGCATGGCCGGCACGTCGAGCCGCTTCTTCGCGATGAACCTCGTGCACCTCCTGACGGAGATGGGCGGGGGCAAGGCCTTCGCGGTCGATCTCGACAACGACGTGGTGCGGCCCGCCGTGCTCACGCACGGAGGCGCGAGCCTCCCGCCGCCCCCGCGCAAGGAGCCCTCGCCCGCCGCCAAGCCCGCGACGCCGGCCGCCACGCCCGCCGCGAAGACGGGCTCCTCACGGCCGCCCGGGCCGGCCTCGGTGCCTCCGAAGGGCACCGCCCCCGCCTCGGTGATCCGCAACCCCGCCGAGCGCGCGTGGGGCACCACGATCGCCGGGACGCTGATGATCGTCGGGCTCTTCGCGCTCGGACGCTTCGCGCCCGGTGATTTCCTGCAGCACTTCACCGTGTTCATCCTCGCGTGCTTCGTCGGGTGGCAGGTCATCTGGTCGGTCAGCCCCGCGCTGCACACCCCGCTGATGAGCGTCACCAACGCGATCTCCGGGATCATCGTCGTCGGCGGGATGCTGCAGATCGGCCACGACCTCGACCTCGCGTCGGTGCTCGGCGCGCTCGCGGTGCTCGTCGCCTCCATCAACATCGCCGGCGGCTTCCTCGTGACCCACCGGATGCTGCGGATGTTCCAGCGCGACGGCAGCGCGAAGTCGGCCTCGTCGACGGGCCACGGAGGACACCGATGACCGGCATCGCCACCCTCGCCTACCTGCTCGCGGGCGTGCTCTTCATCCGCAGCCTCGGGGGCCTCTCGCGCCAGGAGACGGCCGGCCGCGGGAATGCGTCCGGCATGATCGGCATGGTCCTGGCGGTCGGCATCACCGCCGTCCTCTGGCTCGCGCGCGAGGACTTCTCGCTCGGCCTCGGACCCTCGCTGCTGGGGGTCGCGCTGGTCGCGGGGTGCGGCATCGGCGCCGTGCTCGCGCGCCGCGTCGAGATGACGGGGATGCCCGAGCTCGTCGCGGTGCTGCACAGCTTCGTCGGCCTCGCCGCGGTGCTCGTCGGCGTGTCGTCGTACCTCGACGCCCACGGCGATCCCCTCGCGGGGCTCGCGCCCGAGGCCTCTCACAGCGGGGCCGCGCGGGTCGTGCACCTGGTGGAGATCTGGATCGGCGTCGCGGTCGGCGCGCTGACCTTCACCGGCTCGATCGTCGCGTGGGCCAAGCTCCGCGGCACCCTTGACGGCAAGCCCTTGCTCTTGCCCGGACGGCATCTGTTCAACCTCGCGGTGGCGCTCGCCATCGCGGGCCTCACGGTGCCGTTCGTCGGCGCCGCCGATCCCGCGGCAGGGCTCCCGTGGCTCGTCACGATGTCCGTGCTCGCCGGGGTCCTCGGCATCCACCTGGTGATGGCGATCGGCGGGGCCGACATGCCCGTCGTCGTGTCGCTGCTCAACAGCTACTCGGGGTGGGCGGCGGCCGCGGCCGGCTTCGTGCTGTCGAACGATCTGCTGATCATCACCGGCGCCCTCGTCGGCGCGAGCGGCGCGATCCTCTCGATCATCATGTGCCGCGCGATGAACCGCTCGATCCTGAGCGTGGTGTTCGGCGGGTTCGGCACCGGCGAGACGCGCACGGCCCCCGCCGCCGCGCCCGCGGGCGACGTCACCGAGATCCGGGCCGACGCGCTGGCGACGCTGCTGCGCGACAGCAAGAACGTCGTGATCGTGCCGGGCTACGGCATGGCCGTCGCGCGCGCCCAGAACTCGGTGCACGAGTTCATGCGCGCGCTGCGGGAGCGCGGCGTGAACGTGCGCTTCGCCATCCATCCGGTCGCCGGACGGCTGCCCGGACACATGAACGTGCTGCTCGCCGAGGCCGGCGTGCCCTACGACTTCGTGCTCGAGATGGA
>CAIKNO010000425.1 GCA_903828805.1 uncultured Sandaracinus sp.
CCTCGACGAACCCGCCGAGCACAGCCGTGCAGATGCCCCTCGCGCCGAGGACCGTGCGGACGACAACGTCCGCGTGCTGCGACGCGCCGGCGAACGAAGCTGACGGAAAGCGAAAAGCCCCGCTGGGCACCCCATGGGCACCAGCGAGGCTTCTGCTGACTTTCGCCTTATTTTCTCAGGCGAATCGAGCGGGGTGGACGGGACTTGAACCCGCGGCCTCCGGCGTGACAGGCCGGCGTTATAACCAACTTAACTACCACCCCAAACAGAACGTCCGAGCCGTCCGGGACGGCGTCGTCGCGATGTCGTGCATCGCTGAGGAGGCCCCTTCTAGCATGGTGGTCGGGCCTGTCAATGACTTGTTCGTACGTCGCCGCACCGGGACCCGAAGTCGACGACGCGCCGCCTGGACGCACCGCACGATGGGCCTATCTCCTCGGCGTGATGCACTCGACGTTCCGCTGGGCGTTCGCCCTTGGTCTCGGTCTCTCGCTCGTCCCGCGCTCGGCCACGGCCCAGCCGACGCCTCGACCCACACCCGACCTGCCCGCGTCCGAGGCGGACGCGCCCGACGCAGACCGCGAAGGGCACGAAGGAGACGAAGGAGACGAAGGGCACGGCCCGGGCGCCGACGGCATGCCCCCCTGCCCCCACGGGCACTGCCCGCCCGGACCGCGCGCCGACGGCATGCCCCCCTGCCCCCACGGGCACTGCCCGCCCGGACCGCGCGCCGACGGCATGCCCCCCTGCCCCCACGGGCATTGCCCGATGCGGATGGGCCACGGAGAGGCCGGCGCGGACCACGGGCCGGCCGGGATGGGCCACCCGATGCACCCGATGCCGACCTGCGCGCAGCTCGCCGACGCGAGCGCCGGGGCCTCCATCGTCACGGTGGAGTCGGGCGGACGGCTCGGCGCCGGCGCGCTCGTGCAGGACGCCCGGCACGTCGTCACGTCGCTGTCGGTCGTCGTCGATGGCCACGGCGTCGAGGTCGTCGATCGCGCTGGCAACCGCCGCCGGGCCCGCACGGTGCTCGTCGCCGAGGACGACGATCTGGCCTTGCTCGAGCTCGACGGCGACCTCGGGTCGGCGGCGCCGATGGAGATCGCCGACTGGAGCCAGGTGACGCTCGGCGCACCCGTCGTGGTCCTCGGAGTGCCCGACGCCGATCCGCCCGCGGGATGCCGGGCGGCATGCGGGGCCTGCTGCCGTGGGGTGCGAGCCAGGGCATCGTGAGCGCACGCGGGATCCGCGCCATCCAGACCGACGCCGCCACGCACGTCCGCGCCGGCACGCCTGTCGTGGGATGCCACGGTCGGCTCGTCGCGCTCGTCGGCGCCTCGGCGCAGACCGGGGGCTCGCACACGGAGGGCGTCCGGGCGATGCCCGCCGCCCCGGCCATCGCGGACCTCGTCGCCCGCATCGGCCACGGCGAGGGCTACGCCGGCCGCGTCGACCTCGTCGGCGGGCTCGCGCTCGCCGCGCTCTACGAGGACCCGACCTGGCTCGGCGGCGCCACGCTCACCCTGGGGATCGTCGCACTCGACGCCGTCACGCTCGCCGCGCGCGGCGGCTACTTCTTCTCGAACGAGCAGCCGACCGGCTCCGACGTGGTGTCGCTGCATCGCGAGCGCTTTCGCGCGGATGGCTTCATCGCGTGGAGGCAGCTCATCGCCGTCGGTCGGATGGCGGCGCACCTCGAGCTCGGGGCGGGCGGCTCCGTCACGAGCGCCAACGAACAGCAGCGGCGCGCGGTGCTGACCACCGAGGCGGGCGCCTCGACGCTTCGCTTCACCGACACCGGCACGCAGTCGTGGTCGGTGCGTCCGATGCTCGTGCTCAACCTGCAAGCCGGCCCGATGCTCGCGGGCTACACGGTGGAGTTCGACGTGGACCGCGAGCACGCCGTCCACGTCTTCCAGCTCGGCGGCCGCTACTGAGCCGGCCCCGTCGACCTCGTGCCCGCGCCTCGGAGACCGCGGGCACCCCGACAGGCTCAGGGGCGGGCGGCTTCGATGGCGGCGAGCGCCGCCCTCGCCTTGTTCACCGTCTCCTCGTACTCCGCGGCCGGCTCGCTCGCGTCCACGATGCCCGCGCCCGCCTGCACCCGGAACTCGCCGTCCTGCTCCACGACGGTGCGGATCGCGATGGCGACGTCGAGGTTGCCGCCCCAGCCGAGGTATCCGACCGCACCTCCGTAGAGCCCGCGCGGCCCGGGCTCGAGGGCCTCGATCAGCTGCATCGCCCGCACCTTCGGGGCCCCGGTGAGCGTGCCGGCGGGGAACGTCGCCGCGAGGAGGTCGAGCGCGTCCCGCGGCGGAGCGAGCGTGCCCCGCACGTTCGAGGTCATGTGCATCACGTGGGAGTAGCGCTCGACGACCATCGTCTCGGTGAGCTTCACCGAGCCCGGCGTGCACACCCGCCCGAGATCGTTCCGCCCGAGATCGACGAGCATCACGTGCTCCGCGCGCTCCTTGGGATCGGCGAGCAGCTCCCCGGCCGCGCGCGCGTCGGCCTCGTCCGTCCCGCCCCGGCGACGCGTCCCCGCGATCGGCCGGACCTCGGCCGTGCCGGCCTCGAGGCGCACCAGCGTCTCCGGGCTCGCGCCCGCGATCCGGCACTCCGCGAAGCGCAGGAAGAACATGTACGGCGAGGGGTTGATCGCCCGCATCGCGCGGTAGACGTCGAACGGATCGATCCCCGCCGAGGGGACCACGAAGCGCTGGGAGAGCACGAGCTGGAAGATGTCGCCCGCGCGGATGTGCTCCTGCGCGCGCACGACGGCCTCCTCGAAGTCGCGCCGCGCGAACTGGCTCGGCGGCAACGCGGCGTCGTGCCTCGGCGGCCCGGGCGGCGACATGGCGCGGAGCGCGACCGAGCGCTGCATCCGCACGAGCACCGCGTCGATGCGCGCGAGCGCGTCGTCGTACACGGCGCGGTCGTCCGTCACGTCGGAGTGCACCGGGATGACGACCCGGGCGGTCTGCCGCAGGTCGTCGAAGACGACGAGCGGCCCGCCGATCGAGAACGAGAAGTCCCACTCGGAGGCGGGACGGGCATCCTCTCGCCTCGCGGCCGCGGGCTCGAAGGCGCGGACGGCGTCGTAGGCCACGTAGCCCACCGCCCCTCCCCAGAAGCGCGGCAACCACGGCATCTCGGGCGGGCGGAAGCGCGCCATCATCTCCCTCAAGCAGGCCCACGGATCGACCCCTCGGCGGAGCTCGACGTGGCCGAAGGAGAGCGACCCGCGACGGACCTCGAACGTGTCGCCGCGGCCGCGCACGCGCACGTCGGGCTCGAAGCCCACGAACGAGAAACGCCCCCATTTCTCGCCCCCGACGACGGACTCGAGCAGGTAGCTCCCCTCCCCTGCGCCGAGCGCTGCGTGGACCCCCACGGGCGTGAGCGTGTCGGCGAGCACCTCGCGCGTGACGGGCACGACCGAGGCCGTGCGTCGCAGCGCGACGAACTCCTCGAACGAGGGCTGGGCGGGACCGGTCAACGCGGCGTCCGCAGACAGCCGAGCGAGGTCGCGACGAAGCGTCCGGCCGATCGTTCGGAGCGCTGCCACCCGAGATGCACGAACGCGGGCCCCTCGCCCGCGAAGAGCTGGTGTCGACCGTCGGGCGACGACGCGGCCACGCGGACCTCCGCCCCGATCGGCGCCCCGCCCTCGTCCGCCCGCTGCAGCACGGTGTCGGCCCCGCGGCGCGCGGCGACCGCCCATTGACCGAGCGAGGGCTGGTAGGCGAGGCGCGGCGCATCGGCCCCCGCCACGAGCGTGCGCGCCATCCCCTCGGCACGAACACCCTCCGCGCCCACCGCGAGCGAGAGGAACGAGACCTCGCCGCCGGCGCCGCACGCGCCGCTGCGCCATGCGAGACCGACCACGACGTCGGTGCCACGGGCCGGTCCGAGGGCGAGCGTCACGTCGCTCGCGGCGCCGGCCGGGGACGCCGGCTCGGTGTGCACGAGCGACGCCGAGAGCGCGCCGGTGATCGCATCTTCGACGTTCACGCGATGAACGACGACAGCGCCGTCGGCTCCGGCGAACGCTGCGAGGAAGCCGCCGGCGACGGCGAGCACCGCGGGGGCGGCGGTGTCGATCGAGGCGCCCACGTCGAGGGCCGCCCCACCGCCGACCACAAGCGAGCCGGCGCCCGCCCACCCCGCGGAGAGCAGGACCTCCGCGGCGACGGCGCGGCCGCACTCCC
>CAIKNO010000426.1 GCA_903828805.1 uncultured Sandaracinus sp.
CGCAACGGGGTCGCCGCCGTCGGAGGCGGCGCGACCGGCGCCTCGACCGGCGCGGGCGGCGCCGGCGCCACCGCGGACACCTCGAACTCGAGCGTCACGGGCGGCGGCGACCCGGTCATCGGGGCCGTGGGCAACGCGACGAGGGCCGTGGCCAGCGCCGCGTGCAACCCGACGGACAGCGCGAGCAGCGCAGGCAACCGACCGGACGGAGGAGGGGTGTCGAGCGCGCGGGGAGAACCCGCGGCGAGAAACGAACCGGCGGCGAGGAGAGAGCCGGCGCGGACGGGTTCGGACGCGCGCGGCGCCTGCGGAGCCTGCGCGGGCGAGGTGCCCGACGGCCCCGGGCGCACCAGCCTCAGGACACGTGCCGAGCGTTCCCGACGATCGAAGTCGGGTCGCAGCAGACCGGTCGGTTCACCGCCCGTCTCGGCTTCGCTCGCTTCGGCTCGGCTGGTGGCACGCATCGTCGATCCTTGCCCGAGGGCTCCCGCGAACGACTCCGAGAATCGTTCTCACCCGCCGAGAGTCTGCGATCGTGCCTCGGGACGTCAAGGCGATTCGGCGAGAATGCGATCCCGCCCGCTACGGAGCGGCGTCCATGGGCGCGGAGGCTGCGTCGACGCCGGACCCGCCGTCGGAAGTCGGCGCGCCTCCCCCGTCCTGCGGCGAGGGAAAAGACACGCACCAGCCCTCCGAGGACGACCCCGCGCAGACCTCGCCATCGTCACAGGGCCGGTCGTCTCCGACGAGGCACGCCTGTCGACAGCGGCCTTCCTCGCAGACCGTGCCCGGCTCGCAACCGAGCCTGTCGACACACGCGGCGCCGAAGGGGGTGCGCCCCCCGTACCAGCACACCTGGAGTCCGACCGGGGAGAGCAGGCACGCGGCACCATCCGCACAGAGGCGCGTGCCCGCGGTGCAGGGCTGCATGCAACGGCGCTCGGACTCGGAGACCTCCACGCACTCGAACGAGGGCGCGCAGCCGTCCGCCGTGGCGCACAGGCTGCCCGCGGGAGGGTCCCCGCACCCCGCGAGCACGAGACCGAGCGGGACCATCCACCGCGCCATGACGGCGACCCTAGCATCACGCCGTGCTATTCCGCGCCTTCAATCGGGTGGCCGTCCCGTGACGGTGGGCCCAGGAGAGACGAGATGCGCGGAGACTCGAACGGAACATCCACGCGGGCCCCGAAGGGCACCGCCCACGTGGTCGTCATCGGTGGCGGCCTCGCCGGTTGTGCCGCGGCGACCGTGCTCGCCGAGCGGGGGATCCGTGTGACCGTGGTCGAACGAGAGTCGTTCCTCGGCGGGCGCGCCGGCGCCTGGCAAGACCAGCTCGCCGACGGGACACCGTTCCACATGGAGCGCGGCTTCCACGCGTTCTTCCGCCACTACTACAACCTCCGCGCGTTGATCGCGCGGGTCGACCCCACGCTGCGGTGCCTGACCCCGCTCGACGACTATCCGTTGATCGGCCCGGATGGCTGGACGGAGTCGTTCGCGAAGCTGCCCCGACGCGCGCCGCTGAACGTGATGGCCCTCGTGTGGCGCACGCCCTCGATGAAGCTGTCCGACCTGCCGGCGATCGCGGTGAAGGCCGTCACGGAGATGGTCTCCTTCGATCCCGAAGGCACGTATGCGCGGCAGGATCGGCGAACGGCCGAGTCCTACCTGGACTCCCTGAATTTTCCCGACCGCGCGCGCCGGATGCTCTTCGATGTGTTCGCGCATTCGTTCTTCAACCCGGAGAACCGGTACTCGGCGGGCGAACTGCTCGCGATGTTCCACTACTACTTCCTGGGCAACCCCGAGGGCCTCGTGTTCGACACCGCGCGGGAGCCCTTCTCGGCGGTGTTGTGGGCGCCGCTGCAGCGCTACCTCGAGGCCCGTGGGGTGACCTTCCTGACCGAGACGAGCGCGGTCCGCGTCGAGCAGGACGGAGCCCGCTTCGCCATCGACATCGTCGATCGGCTCGGACGCCCCGAGACGCTGTCGTCGGATGCGTGCGTGCTCGCGGTCACCGTGCCGGCGCTCCAGGGGCTCCTCGAGGCGTCGCCCTCGCTCGGCGACGAAGCCTTCCGGAGCGATGTTCGCGCGCTCGAGGTGACGCTGCCGTTCGTCGTCTGGCGCCTGTGGCTCGATCGACCGATGCGCCCGGACCGCGCGCCCTTCGCCGGGACCTGCGGCATCGGTCTGCTCGACAACATCTCGATCTACGAGAAGCTCGAGGGCGAGAGCGCGGCGTGGGCGCAGCGCACTGGGGGGTCGATCGTCGAGCTGCACGCGTATGGCGTGGACGACACCCTCGACGAGGCGGAGATCCGCCGCTCGCTGATGGCGTCCTTCCACGAGGTGTACCCGGAGGCGAGAGAGGCGAAGGTGCTCGAGGAGCGCTACCTCGCGCGCCGCGATTGTCCCGCGTTCCAGCCAGGCTCCCACGCGCGGCGGCCCGGCGTGGACACCGGGATCCCGGGACTGTTTCTCGCCGGCGACTTCGTGAAGCTGCCCTTCCCGAGCGCGCTCATGGAGCGGGCCGTGACGACGGGCTTCGAGGCGGCGAACGCGATCGCCCGCACCCTCGGCCGTCACGAGGAACCCATTCGCACCATCCCGCGGCGCGGACTGCTCGCGCCCTTCGTGCCGGCCAAGTGGCTGTCGACGCCGAGCACCTGATCGTCGGGGCAGGCTGCGCGGGCCTCTCGCTCGCGGTGCGCCTCGCGTCGCGTCCGTTCCGGGAGCGGGGCCGCATCCGGGTCGTCGACCCACGGACCGAGTTCGGCGCGGACCGCACCTGGTGCGCGTTTCGCGGCGCCGCCCATCCCTTCGAGGACGCGGTGACGCACGCGTGGAGCCGATACCAAATCCACGCGCCCCACGTCATCGAGCGCGCCTCCGAGCGCCCCTACGAGCACATCGCCTCGGAGCGATTCTACGGGGTCGCGCTCGCGGCCCTCGAGCGCGCAGAGGGCGTCGAGCTCGACCTCGGCGTCTCGGTGCAGGCGCTCGAGGATCGCGGCGGTTTCGTCGAGGCCACGACGTCGGCGGGCCCGCTTCGCGCGAACGTCGCGTGGGATGGCCGCGGCGGCGCGCCCGCGGCCCGAGGCGGCCCCGACGACGTGGCGTGGTGGCAACACTTCGTGGGCTGGGTCGTCAAGACCGAGCGGCCGATCTTCGAGCCGAACGTCGCGACGTTGATGGACTTCAGGGTGTCGCAGCGGCTCGGTCCGCACTTCGTGTACGTGCTGCCGTACGCGCGGGACGAAGCCCTCGTCGAGGACACGTATTTCTCGGACACGCCCCTCGAGCCTTCGCGCTACGAGGAGGCGATCCGCGCATGGCTCGACGCCCACCGCGCGGGCGAGTTCACCTGCCTGCGGACCGAACGCGGCGCGATCCCGATGAGCACGGCGGTGCTCGGCCCGCGACGCGACGCCCGGATCGTCCCGATCGGTCTGCGGGGTGGGGCCGCGAAGCCCTCGACCGGCTACGCGTTCGCGTTCATCCAGCGACACTGCGAGGCGCTCGCCCGTCTCGCGGGCGACGGATCGAGGCCTGTCCCCGAGACGCCCGCGCACGACCCGGTCTCGACGGCCTTCGACCGGGTGTTCCTGTCGTTCCTGCGACGACACCCCGAGCGCGCGCCCGAGGTGTTCGGAGCGCTCTTCGAGCGCACCCCGCCCGCGTCGCTCGTCCGCTTTCTCGGCGAGGAGGGCGGCGTGCGAGATCATCTCAGGGTCATGAATGGCGTGCCGCGCGGCCCGGTCTTCGGCGAGGTGCTGCGCGCGCACCGGCTCTGGCTGCGCTCGCGTTGACCCGACGCGCCCGTGCGGAGCGGGGCCCCGTCCGCTACGTTTCGTCGATGCACACACGCGCGTTCCTGGTGGTGGGCTCCCTCCTGGTCTCGGCCTGCGCGGCCTCCGCGCCCGCCGCGGACACCGCGCCGTCGACGACCGTGACGCTGGAGTCCGCAGGCAGCGAGCGCGCCCAGGACCCGGATGGCCTCGTGATCGGGACCGACGCGTGCACGACCGACGCCGACTGCGTGCCGAGCGGCTGCTGCCACGCGACGTCCTGCGTCGCCGCGCCGGGACCCGCGTGTGGAGAGGCCATCTGCACCGCCGACTGTCGCGCGGAGACGATCGACTGCGGGGGTGGATGCCTCTGCCACGAGGGGCGATGCGCCGCGCGCCTCTTCCGTCCCGGGTTGCTCGGCGTCACGGTCGAGTGATGGACACCGGACGCACGGCGCCACGGAGCCCGTCCATCCTCACTTCCAGCGCGTGAGGATCGCCTCGCGGGAGAAGAGCTTCACCGCGAGCCAGAGCACCGCCGTGTCGAGCACGAGGACGCCGAGGGCCCCCCACGCGAGGTGCCCGACGTCGAGGAACAGGCGACCCATCACGCTCGAGATCCCCGCGCCGATCACGGGGATGACGAGGAAGCCCACGAGACCCTGCGCGGTGCGCGGGTCGTTGACGCGAGAGCTCGCGACGATCGAGGCGAGCGCCGACAGCATCGCGAGCGCGGGCACCACGAGGCCGAACGCGAGCGGCCAGACCGGACGGCACGTGAGGGCCACGACCGAGGGAGGGCAGGTCCACGCGAAGCCCGCCACGGTGAGCACGTAACCGAGCTGCGTGATCAACGTCGCCGGCACCACGGCGGCGAGGCACTTGCCGAGCAGGAGGTCCGAGGTCGCGATCGGCGTCGCGAGCAGCGGCTCGAGCGTGCGCTCCACCTTCTCGCCGACGATGGCGTGCGCCGCGATGGTCGACGGCAGCGCGAGCGCGATCAGCAGGAGCATGTACAGGTACTGATCCGCCACGAGGCCGAGCAGCGCATCGCGACCGTGGCCGAGCGCCCGGAGCTGCGGGGCGAGCCCCGCCGGGACGTCGCCTCGGAACTCGCCCTCCGGGGTGCGCGCGATGAACGCCGTCGTCGCGACCGCGGAGGCGACGAGCGCCGTCGGCAGGATCGCCATCGTGAGCGCGACGAGGCGGTTGCGTCGAAGCTCGAGCGCCTCCCTGCGAAGCACGGCCCGGACGTGCCGGACGTTCACGAGGCACCTCCGCCCGCCGCGTCGTCGTGGGCCGCGCCGACGAGGTCGAGGTACACCCGCTCGAGCGAAGGGGTCTCGTCCGCGACCGAGCGCACCGACGCCCCCGCCTCGACGAGCGCCCGGACGAGGGCCGGGGTGTCGAGGTCCGGGGCCGCGAGCGCCACACGGAGCGTCCGCCCCTCGCCACCGTCCGCGGCCGACGCGAACGAGCGGACGAAGGGCCACGCCGCGATGCGGGCCTCGAGGTCCTCGGTCCAGGGCGCGCCGAGGCGCACCACGGTCCGGGGCTCGGCGAACTCCCGTCGCAAGCGCGCGGGGGTGTCGGTCCGCAACAGCCTCGTCTTGAGGATGCCGATGCGATCACAGAGGCGCTCCGCCTCGTCGAGGTTGTGCGTGCACAGCACGATCGTGCAGCCCTCCGCGCGGAGTTCGGACACGAGCGCGCGCACCGACCGTGCCGCCTCGGGATCGAGACCGCTCGTGGGCTCGTCGAGGAACAGAACCTTGGGCGCGTGCAGCACGGCGCGCGCGATGGCGAGCCTCTGCCGCATGCCCTTGCTCCACCCGCCGACCGGCTCGCGCCGCCGGTGCCAGAGGTCGAGGCGCGAGAGCACCTCCTGGATCCGTCGCTCGAGCCCCGAGAGCTCTGCGAGCTCGCCGAAGAATCGCAGGTTCTCGACCGCGTCGAGCCGGACGTAGAGGCCCGGCGTCTCGGTCAGGATGCCCACCTGCGCCCTCACCTTCTCCGGCGCGTCTCGCACCGAGTGTCCTGCGACGGTGGCCGTGCCCGAGGTGGGCTCGATGACGCCGGTCAGCAGCCGCACCGTCGTCGTCTTGCCGGCGCCGTTGGGGCCGAGCAGCCCGAACACCTCGCCCTCGGCGACGTCGAGGTCGAGCGACTCGACCGCGACGAAGCGGCCGAAGGTGCGGCCCAGGCCTTGCGCGCGGATCATCGAACCACCCTCCCCGACTCGCACCCCGCCGTCCAGCGGGATGCGCACGGGGCCTGGGCCTCGAGGCCGCACGCTTCGTCGTATGCGTGTCGCGCGGCGCTGCAGCACCCGAACGCGACGAGCCCCTCCTGCGCGTGCACCTGATGGGGAGTGCTCATCGGGTCCTCGATGCAGCGCGCGCGCAGACGACCGAGCTCCCGCGTGAGGCCCTCGCAGTCGAGCACGCAGCGGACCGACACCTCGCGCCCTCCGACCTGCGCCACGACCTCCGCCTCACGCACCGGTTCGGCCGCGCGCGATGCGCGGTGAGGCCCCTCGGCCGGGGCCCGACACCCCCACGCAGACAGCGCGAGCGCGAGACCGACGCGGAGCGCGCGCGTCATCCAATCTTCTTGTCCTTCCACCGCAGCATCCCCATCGTCAACGCGATGCAGATCACGGAGAGGGCCCCGGTGCCGAGCGCGGCGTGCAGGACCGGATGCGCCATCTCGGACGCGAATCCAGGGAAATTCTCCATGTAGCGCGCCACCTGGCAGGCGTGCAGATGCCCGCGCGCGCGAAGGTCGACGTGGGCCAGCGCCTCGAGCGCGTAGCGCGTCGTCGTCCCCCAGCTCACCACGCCTGTGAAGCCCGTGAGCCGCGTGATGGAGCCGGCGAAGAGCAGCTGCGGGATCACGAGGAAATTGATGCCCCAGAGGGCCGACACGGGGTTGCGCACAGCGGCCGAGAGCGCGAGTCCCATGGCCGCGGCGCTGCTCGTGACCATCACGCCCACGAGCCAGAACCAGAACGGGTGCCCTCGCAGCTCGAGGAGCGGGAGCGCCACCGCGAGGTGCAGCGACGCGACGATCGCCCCGAGGCCTGCGAGCACGGTGAAGCGCGCGAGCACGTAGGGCACGATGTTCAGCCCCGCGAGCCGCTCCCGCTCGTAGATGGTCCGCTCCGACACCAGCGTGTTGCTGCTCGCGATGATCATCGGCAGGAAGAGCGCCATCAGGATCGCGAGCAAGCCCGTGCGGGGGTCGCGGACACGCACGTCCCGCCAGTGCTGCACCGCGGGGGTGAAGGGCGCGAGCCCCTGCGCCGCGCGGGGTCGGACTTCGGCCTCGACGATCGCTGGGTCGCACGCGATCGACGGGACCTCCTGGGCGCACGTGTCGGCGCTGTCCGCCGCACGATCGCGGCATCCGAAGCTGCCGGCCGCGAAGGTGGTCGAGCCCTGGGTCGTGAGGCCGATCAGCAGACCCAGCAGCGGTGCCTGCAGGAGCAACAGGAGCAGGGCGGTCTGGTTGCGAAGCGTGAGCCGCAGCGCGCGCTCGAGCAGGATCGGGAACTGCCGCAGCGAGCTGCGCTTGCGCGGCTTCGGAGGCGGCGACTGCGCTTCGGCGCCTTGCCCGGGGGCACGCTCGGTCACGAAGCGCTGGAACGTGGAGCTCTGCTGAAATCGCGACCGCCACTCGTCGGCCGGCATCTGCTCGACGTGGTCGAACATCTCGCGCGGCTTCTGAGGCGCAGCGCCGAAGAACTCGTAGCTGTCGGGAGACGGCGGGCCGTAGAAGAGCAACTTGCCGCCGCGGCCCATGATCGCGACTGAGTCGAACTTCTCGTACTCTTGGTAGTCGGGCTGGTGGATCGTGAGCACGACCGTGCGGCCCCCGTCCGCGAGGCGGCGCAGGGTGGCCACCACGTCGGCCGCGTCGGTCCACGAGAGCCCCGAGGTCGGCTCGTCGAGGATGAGCAGCGACGGATCCGTCACGAGCTCGACGGCGAGGTTGACGCGCCGTCGCTGGCCACCCGAGAGCACCTTCTCTTCGGCGCTCCCGATCTGCAGATCGCGCTGCTCCCACAACCCGACCTGCTTGAGGGTCTGCTCGATCGAGGCATCGAGCTCGGCGCGCTTGGTCCCCGACGGCAAGCGCAGCAAGCACGCGTACCACAACGCCTCACGCACGGTGAGTTGGGGGTGGACGATGTCGTCCTGCGGCACGTACCCGACGTTCGTACGGAACGCCTCGTACTGCTGGAACAGCGGGCGACCGTTCAGCAGCACGCCGCCGTGCGTCGGCCGGTAGAGGCCCAGCACGCTCATCAGCAGCGTGCTCTTCCCGGCGCCGCTCGGGCCCAGCATGCCGACGAGCTCGCCGGGGAAGATCGACATGGTCACGCGGTCCAGCAGGACCCGCGGCTGACCGCTCCCGCGATCAGCGACGGTCAGGCCCAGCTGCACGAGATCGAGGCGAACCTTCGCGCGCCCCACGCCGGCGATGCGCCCGCCCTGGCCGAGGGTGAGCGCGACCGCGCCGATGCCGACCCTCTGTCCGGTGCGGGCGGGCGCGCCGCGCGGACCCACGCGCTCGCCATCGACGTACGTGCCGTTGGTGGAGCCGAGGTCTTCGACCCAGACCGTGCCGTCGTCCCGCCGCGTGAGCCGGGCGTGGCGCGCGCTGACGGTGGCGTGGGGCAGGACGAGCTCGTTCTCTTCGGCCCGTCCGATGTGCACGACCGCGCGGTCGAGGTGCACGCTCTGCGCGACCGCCGCGGCGAGGGCGCCGCCGCCCGGCGAGTCCGCATCGGCGAGCAGGCGCGCCACGATCGACACCGGAAGCGCGAAGGTCCCCAGCAACAGCATCGAGTGCGGCTGCAGCTTGGCCTCGGTGACCCGGAACAGAGGCCCATCGACGAACGTGCCCGCAGGAGATCCCCCATCGCGGACCGAGAGCGCGCCGCCGGCCCCCTCGATCAGCTGCGCGTGGACGGGTGCGACCCCAGGCGCGTCGACCCGTAGATCACACTCCGGTCCACTGCCGACGAGCACCGGCTGACCGGGCGGCGGGCGCCGCACGAGGCGCACCAGCAGCGCCGCGATCCGCGGGTCGCCGAGCGGCACCGGCGCCGAGCCCACGTGAACGTCGTCGCGGAACGTGATGGTCTGCCGGAGGACCCGCTGGCCGTTCACGAACGTGCCGTTCGTGGAGCCCAGATCTTCCACCGCGAGGGTGCCCGAGGCCGGCCGCAGGATGCGGGCGTGCCGCCCCGACACGACGGGGTTGTCGATGACGACGTGGCTCGACGGATCGCGGCCGATGATGACCTCGGTCGGGGCGGGGCCGACCGCGAGGCCGACCGACCCCGGATCGAGCGCGACCGTGCGCAGCGGCGCCGTGCCGCTTCCGCCCGAAGGTGCCGGCCCCGGTGCGGCGGTCGGCGCGGCCGCGGCGCCGGGCCCCGAAGACCACGCGCTCCCGGAAGAGACCGCCGCGCGGTGGCCGCACGCCGCGCAGAACTGCGCGTGATCCGGGTTGCGTTCGCCACATCGGGGACAGTGCATGCGCGGGCGAGAATACACCGCGGGCAGACCTCGGGACCCATCGGAGGAAGCGGCCGCGCTATGCTCCGGCTCCGAACGAGGAGCGAGGTCGATGTTTCGCAAGGTCCTGGTCGCCAACCGAGGCGAAATCGCCGTGCGCGTGATGCGCACGCTGCGCGAGATGGGCATCGCCACCGTGGCGGTCTACAGCGATGCCGACAAGGACGCGCTGCACGTCCGGATGGCCGACGAGGCCGTGCACCTCGGCCCGGCTCCGAGCCGGGAGAGCTATCTGGTCGTCGACAAGATCGTCGCGGCCTGCAAGCAGACGGGCGCGGAGGCCGTGCACCCCGGGTACGGGTTCCTGAGCGAGAAGGCGGAGCTTCCGCGGGCGCTGCGGGCCGCGGGGATCACGTTCATCGGCCCCGATCCCGAGGCGATGGACGCGATGGGCTACAAGACCACCGCCCGGGCGCGGATGATCGCGGCGGGCGTGCCCGTCGTGCCCGGCGCCGACGCGGAGGACTTCGACACGTTGGCGCTGGAGGCCTCGCGCATCGGGTTCCCGGTGATGATCAAGGCCGCGGGCGGCGGCGGCGGCAAGGGCATGCGGGCCGTGCACGCCGAGGCCGATCTGCGGGCGGCGTTCGAGCGCGCCCAGAGCGAGGCGCGGAGCGCGTTCGGCGACGACCACGTCTACGTCGAGAAGCTCATCGTCGAACCGCGCCACGTCGAGATCCAGGTCCTCGGCGATCAGCACGGGCAGGTCGTGCACCTGTTCGAGCGCGACTGCTCGATCCAGCGGCGCAACCAGAAGGTCCTCGAAGAGACGCCGAGTCCGGCGAAGGTGCGCACCGACGACCTGATCGCACGGATGGGCGAGGTCGCGGTCCGCGCGGCGAAGGCGGTCGGCTACCACAGCGCCGGCACCTGCGAGTTCCTCCTCGCCCCCGACGGCTCGTTCTATTTCCTCGAGATGAACACCCGCTTGCAGGTCGAGCACCCGGTGACCGAGCTCCTCACCGGGATCGATCTCGTGCGCGAGCAGGTGCGGATCGCCGCGGGCGAGCCCCTCGGATACACGCAACAGGACGTCCAGGCGCGGGGCCACGCGATCCAGTGCCGCATCTACGCCGAAGATCCGGCGACGAACTTCATGCCCAGCCCGGGCCGCATCGAGCTGTTGCGCACCCCGAGCGGGCCCGGCGTGCGGGACGACTCGGGCGCCTACGAAGGATGCGAGATCCCGAGCTTCTACGATCCGCTCGTCAGCAAGCTCTGCGTGTGGGCACCGACCCGCGCCGAGGCGATCGCGAAGATGCGACGCGCGCTGTCGGAATACGTCGTGGGCGGCATCCGGACGAACCTTCCCTTCCACCTCGCGCTCCTCGGACAGGAGCACTTCGTCGAGGGGACCTACGACACGGGCTTCATCGGTCGGCACGAAGCGACGCTCCTGACCGGGGGCTCGACGCTGGACCGGGCAGAGTCCATGGCGATCGCCGCCGCGGTGGCGCGCGCCATCGCCGACGACCGACAGGCGAAGGCCGCGGCGCGGGACGCCATGTCGGCGGGCAGCGGCGCGCCGGCCATGAGCGCATGGCGGATCGGCTCACTCTCCCGCCTCGGATGAACTGCAGGGAGGGGGCCGCGGGGCGGGCGCCCGCGTGAGATCAACACGAAAAACGCCGCGCAGGACAGCCTGCGCGGCGCTTCGAACTCACGTGACGAGGCGGGCCCAGGGCCCGCAAGGGCTCAGCCGGCGTCGACGGCGGACGTGCCCGCATCGACGGCGGGCGTGCCCGCATCGACGGCGGGCGTGCCCGCGTCGAGGTCCATCGGCATGCCGGCGTCGGTGTCGGGCGGCGCGCTCTGCACGCACGAACCTTCGGCATCGCACATCTCGCCCGCCGGGCAGGCGTGCGTGTCGTCGCAGTCACGGAAGCAGACGCCGCCCTCGCCGAGGTTGAAGCAGCGCGAACCCAGCGGGCAGCCGCCGGTCGAGACGTACGTGTCCGCGAGCTCGCAGGTCGGCACGCAGACGCCGACCATCGGGTCCGTGCCCGCGAGGCAGAAGGACGTCGCGTCGGCGCACGTCCCGGACGGGTTCGCATCGTCGGGCGTGCACGTGCCGAAGGGCGCGTTCGCCATCGGCGCGGCCGAGATGAAGCCGCCGTTGCAGCCCACGGTGCCCGCGGGATCCGTGTCGTCCGCCGCGCAGTCGTCGGTCGCCCCCGCGTCGCGCGCACCGGCGTCCGGCCGCGTGCTGCCCGCGTCGGTCATCGAGGCGCCGCCGTCGGTGTCGACGCCCGCGTCCACGTCCGAGTTGTTCGTTCCGCCACACGCGGCGAGCGCCAGCGCGAGTCCAAGCATCCGTCCGATTCGAAGCACGAGCACCTCCGTCGGTCGGGGCATGACCCTTGACGGGGGCCGACCGAAGCGGCGGAAGGTACCGCCCCCCGCGGTCCGCGCAAGGTGCCCTCGCCGGACGAGGCCCCGTCCGGCTCACCGGACACCCTTCCGGGGACACGAGCGGCAAGGGGGTGGCGGCGCTCGACAGGAAGGCCCGAGGCAAGCGCGAGCGCGCCGGTGGCGTCCGGCCCTCGACGGCCTCGAGGTCGGAGACCGAGAGTGGAATCGACGGCGGGATGGCGGACGCCTGCGCCCGAGGCGGGTCGCCACCCTGCTTGCCGTCGAGGGTGGGGGCGGCGAGCCGGACCCGGGCTGCCCGGACGCTCGCCCCGAGGGCGGCCCGGGACCCGGCGGGTGCGGTACGGAGTCCCTGGGCGAGGCCCTGGGCCATCGCGAGGGCGTCGACGAAGCGCGTGCCGGGGTCCGGAGCGAGCGCCTGATGGATGGCCTCGACGAGCGCCCTCGGCACGTCCGGACGGAGCGCCTCGAGCCGGGGCACGTCCCCCTTGCGGACGGCGAGGAGCAGTTCGAGGTCGTTGCGACCCGTGAACAGGCGCCGCTGCGCCAGGGACTCCCAGAGCACGACGCCGAGCGAGAAGAGGTCGCTGCGCACCCCGGGTGGCGCGCCGTTGGTCAGCTCGGGCGCGCAGTACGCGAGCTTGCCCTTGATGACGTTGGGGCGCGTCATGCTCGATCGGTCCAGGGCCCGCGCGAGGCCGAAGTCCGTGAGCTTCACCGACCCCGAGACGCCGAGGAGCACGTTCGAGGGCGAGACGTCCCGGTGGATCACGGGCGCCGGAACGCCCCGCACACCGCGCCGTCCATGCGCCGCCGCGAGCCCCCGGCACAGCTCGACGCCGACCGAGCCGACGAGCGACCAGGGCGGGGGTTGCCGGCGCGACGGGAACGCCCGGTTCCACTGGAACATGTCGAGGCCCTCGACCCACTCCATGACCAGGTAGTAGCCGCCCTCGGCGTCGAGTCCGAAGTCGAGGACCTCCACGAGGTTGGGGTGATGGAGGTCCGCCCCCACCCGCGCCTCTTCCTCGAACATCCTCACGAAATGAGGATCGGCGTGACGTGCGCGCTGGATGCGCTTCACCGCGACCGCCCGCGCGCGGCCCGCAGCGTCGCGCATCATCGCCTTCCACACGACCGCCATCCCACCGTGGAACGACGTTCGCAGTTCGTATTTTCCCGCGACGATGGTCCCCGGTGCGTCCACCCGCGCGCCCTCCACGACCGGCCGGCCCTCGGAGGGTCGTGGTCCCGATGGATCCACTTGAACACGGAAGGGCCCACGCCCAGGCTCGGGCCATGGAGGTCCGCGTCCACGCCGGCGTCTCGGAGATCCCGGCGGCCTCGTGGGACGCGCTCGCGGGGGACGACGATCCGTTCGTGGAGCACGCATTCCTCGACGCGCTCGAGCAGAGCGGCACCGTGGGACCGGGCACCGGGTGGCAACCGGTCCACGTGACGGTCTGGGACGGCGACTCCCTGGTGGGCGCGTTGCCGCTCTACGCGAAGGACGACAGCTGGGGCGAGTTCATCTTCGACTTCCAGTGGGCCCGCGCGGCGCAGCAGTTGCGCGTGCCGTACTACCCGAAGCTGACCTCGATGGTGCCGTTCACGCCGGCGACGGGAAGGCGGCTCCTGCTGCGCCCGGGCGTCGACGCCCCCGCCGTCGTGGCGTTGCTGATCGGAGGCGCCCGCGCGGTCGCCGACGCCATCGACGCCTCGGGTCTGCACGTGCTCTTCACGACCGACGAAGAGACCGCGCTGCTGACCGAGGTCGGCGGCCTGCACCCGCGCGTCTCGATGCAGTTTCACTGGCACAACGAGGGCTACGCAGACTTCGACGCGTACCTCGAGGCGTTCCGCGCGCCCAGCCGCAAGCAGGTGCGCCGCGAACGACGGGACGTGGCCCAGAGCGGCCTCGAGATCGCCGTCAAGACCGGACCCGAACTCGACGACGCGGAGTGGGCCTCCCTCGACACGTTCTACCGGATCAACTGCGCCCGCCACGGCAGCCAGCCCTATCTGACGCCCGCGTTCTTCGACCGCATCCGCGCGACGCACGCGCATCGTCTCGTCGCCGTGCTCGCGTCCCGCGGCGGCGTGCCCATCGCGGGCTCCATCAACTTCGAGAAGGGCGCCCACCTCTACGGGCGCTACTGGGGCTGCACCGAGGAGACCGAGTTCCTGCACTTCGAGGTCTGCTACTACCGGCTGATCGAGCGCGCGATCGCAGGTTCGATGCGCCGCTTCGAGGCCGGCGCCCAGGGCACGCACAAGCTGAAGCGGGGCCTCGTCCCCGCCGAGACCCACAGCGCACACTGGCTGCGCGAAGCGCGCCTGGCCCGCGCGGTCGTGGCCTCGCTTCCGCGCGAAGCGGAGGCCGTGCGCGCCGAGCTCGAAGCCTTGCGCGAAGGCAGCCCGTTCAAGCGCGGCTGAGGCGTCGAGCCCCGGTCACGGCGCGCGCCCGGACGCGTCGCGCACGTCCCCGGCGGGCCGACGAGCGCGCGGCGTCGGGCGCTCGTCAGCGGGACGCGAGCACGGCGCGGATTCTCCCCAGGGCCTCGGCCAGGTCGTCGGGTCCGACGCTCGTGAAGCAGACCCGCGCCCACGAACCGTAGTCGCTGCCGGACGCGCTCCCCGGCGTCAGCAACACCCCGGCGTCCACGCATCGCTCGAGCCACCCCATCCCGTCCTCCCCCGGACGCAGGAAGGGGCGCAGGTCGACGAACAAGAACGTGCCGCCCTCGGGCGGCGCGACCCCGAAGGCGTCGGCCGTCCGGTGGGCGGCTTCGCGGTAGAGCGCGCGGGCCTGCGCGATCCACGCACCGCCCTCGTCGAGGGCCCGCGCCGCCCCGAGCTGCATCGGCCGTGGCGCGCAGTACGTCGAGAACGTCTGCACCCCGCGGATGGCCCCCATCGCCGCCTCCGGGCCGTGGGTGAAGCCGATGCGGGCGCCGGCGAGACCGTAGGCCTTGCTCAGCGAGTGCACGACGATGGTGCGCTCCGAGAAGTCCGGCCGTGTCCACGCGGAGACCGGCGGCGAGGGGGTGTAGTAGAGGTCCTCGTAGACCTCGTCGCACCAGATCCACAGGTCGTGCCGCGCAGCGACCCGCGCGATGGCTGCGAGCGCGGCGTCCGGAAGCACCGCGCCGGTCGGGTTGTGCGGCGTGTTCACGTAGAGCGCGACGGTCCTCTCGGTGACGCGCGCGTCGAGCATCGCCTCGAGCTCCGCGCCGGTGCGGCCGTGCAGCCGATCGAAGAAGGGCACTTCCACCGCGACCGCGCTCCGACGGCGCACCGTGCCGCGGATCAACGGCCAGAACGGCGCGGGGATGATCACCTCGTCGCCGGGCGACAGGAGCGTGTCCGCCACGACCGAGAGCGCGGCCGTCGCGCCGCTCATCACCTGCACGCACGCACGCGAGAGCGACACCCCCGAGCGCCGCTCGACGTGGCGCAGGAACGCGTCGATCAGCGCAGGCTCGCCCTGCACCGGCGCGTAGTTGTGCAGCCGCGGGAACGCGTCGGTGCGCTGCGCCTCCGCGCGCGCCGAAGGGAGCGGCTCGAGCCACGTGTCGCCGACGTGCAACGGGTACACGCGGCCTCCACGCGCCTGGGCCCGGGCCGCGAGGCGCGAGAAGACGTGATCGCTCAGGCCCTCGGAGCTCGGGGCGACATGGGGGAAGCGCGGCATGGTGGCCGCAGGGTACTTCGGCGGCGCGGGATTGTGGCCAGCGCCGACGCGGTTCCGCGTTAGATTCGCCCGCCATGAACCTGCTGCGTCGAACGAGGAACGCCGTCGGTCGCGCCTGGCTCTCGGCGTTCGGCTGGGAGATCGAGGGCGGCCCCCCGAACGTGCCCAAGGCCGTGGTCGTCGCCGCGCCCCACACCTCGAACTGGGACCTGCCCTTCACGCTGGCGGTCTCCTGGGCGCTCGACCTCGACATCCGTTGGGTCGGCAAGCACTCGCTGTTCACGGTGCCGGTGTGGGGCGCCTTCCTGCGCGGCCTCGGCGGCATCGGCGTCGACCGGCGAGGGCGCAACGACGCGGTCAAGTCGATAGCGCAGGTGCTCAAGGACCGAGACCGCCTGCTGCTCCTGGTGCCCCCCGAAGGGACGCGCAGCCAGGCCCGCCGCTGGAAGACGGGCTTCTACTGGATCGCCGTCGAGAGCGAGGTGCCCGTCGTCCTCGGCTTCCTCGACTACGGGCGGAAGCGTGGAGGTCTCGGCGAGGTGTTCCATCCCACGGGCGACATCGAGGCCGACTTCGAGCGCTTGCGGGCGTTCTACGGCGGCATCCGGGGGAAGTTCCCGTCGCTCCAAGGCGCCATCTCGCTCGGCGAAGACGGGGCCGGCGCGCGCCCGGGTGCCTGAGCCGACGCCCGCTCGGGTTGCGTGACCCACCTGCGCTTCCGTACAGTCCCCTCGCATGGCCGCCCCCGAAGACGACGCTCC
>CAIKNO010000427.1 GCA_903828805.1 uncultured Sandaracinus sp.
ACCTTGTGCCGCACCCTCGCTGGCAATCGTTGTGACGTGGTCACGATCACGGAGGACCTCGAGCCTCCGATTGATCGTGCGCAGCAGCGCGGCCGGATCGATGTCGCCCTCGACCGTGAAGTCGAGGAGCTCGGGAAGCGGCGGGAGCTCCTCGAACTCGAAGCGGCGCCGGAGGGCGGCGTCGAGCGCCTCTACGCTCCGGTCCGCGGTGTTCATCGTGCCGATGACGTGGAGGTTCGAGGGGACGCCGAAACGGGTGCCGGAGTACGGGAGCGTCACGATGAGCTCGTTCTCGGCGCCGAGACGCTTGTCGGTCTCGAGCAGCGTGATCAGCTCCCCGAGGATCCGCGCCACGTTGCCGCGGTTG
Source organism: uncultured Sandaracinus sp. (assembly GCA_903828805.1). GTDB lineage: Bacteria > Myxococcota_A > Polyangia > Polyangiales > Sandaracinaceae > Sandaracinus. Next base: position 368 of record CAIKNO010000427.1, read on the forward strand.
ATCTCGTCGATGAACACCGCGTAGTGCGGTGCGTGCTCGAGGTGGCGAACGCGCTCGTCCGGCTGGAGGAGGCAGAAGTCGTCGAGAGTCCCGTCGAAACCCGCGAGCCTGAGCGCCGACTTCACAGCCCGCTTGAAGACACCGTCGACGAGGTCGTACGTGAGCGTCGCGTCGTCCTCGTCGCCGGCGCTCCGGATGCGAGGCCGGATGCCCTCGATGAAGTCCTCGTACCCGTACGCCTGGTGGAACGTGACGAACGAGTGGTGCTCGGTGCTCACGGCGCCGGACGGCCGGGCGAGCTCGGCGGCGGCGTCGGTGAGATCCTCAGGGAGCGGCTCGGCCAGAAACCAGGTGCCGTCGTCGCGCTTGTCGAAGAGCAGCTCGCCGAGGCGCCGCTTCACCTTCACCGTTCGGCTTCGCTCGACCGTGTGCTGACCGAGCGTTCCCCAGACCATCTGCCGAAGCGGGGTCGGGATCGCCTGGGCGGCGTACTTGGCCTTCAACGCCGGATGACCGAGCAACCCCTCCACACGGGCGCTGTCGCCGAGCGCATGGAGCGCCAACGCGATCACCTGGTACCACTTCAGGTCCGCGACGACGCTCGACAGATCCCGCTCAGCCGCCGTCGGCTGCGCGGCGAAGCGCGGCAGGTGCTTGGTCTGGAGCGCGTACGTCTTTCCCGTTCCGGGCGGACCGTAGAGGATCAGGTTGGCCGGCAGGTCGATGGGCGCGACCTGGCCCTTGGTGCCGCGGGTGTCGCGCTCCTGTGCGACACCGAAGATCTTCTCGATCACGTCGGGGCGGATCATCGGGACCAGCGTGTCGAACCAGCCGCCCGCGCCCCGCCCACGGGGTGCCTCGCCTTTGAAGAGCGGAACGTCGAGACGCCTGAGCGCGATCCGCCCCTTCTCGGCGTCGACGGTCGCGACCTCGCCGACGAAGTGCACGACGAGGTCATGCGAGCCGCCGTACCCCTTGATGGCGAAGTAGTCGCCCGGCTGCACGGCCGCGAACCGCTTCCAGGTGTTCACGGCCGCGGGCTTGGTGGAATCACGGGCCCAGCCGATCTGCCAGAACCCGCCGGTCTTGAACTCTGCGAGGCGCTCGGGCTCACCGAACCCGCCGGCCCAGTACCGACGACCGGCGCCCCGCGTGTCCTCCTCGTCGCCTTCGTTGTCATCCTCCTCGCCGTCGTCCTCGTCGGTGGTCGCGATCTTCTCGAGCTCGATGCCCCAGCGGCGCAGGTCGACGATGGCGCGACCGCGCTCCTTCGCCTTCGGGCCGCGATCGACGAACTCGATCTTGAGGAGCGCGAGCTGCACGAGCCGACTGAACGCGAGATCGGCGCCGGACACGCCGGCGCCCGACGGTACCTCGATGGCGCAGACCTCCGCCGTGCTCGCGGCGACGAGCGGAAGCCCGGACTCGTCGAGCAGCTTCCGCATCGCCGTGTTTAGGCGGCTTCCGAGCTCCGGGTCGACGTCCTTCTTCCGCTTGAACGTCGAGACGGACGCGTGGATCTTCGCGCTCTTGCCGTCTTCGAGGTCCCCGATGATCGGCGGCAGCGTGATCCACACGAGCGTCTGCGCTCGATCGCGAAGCCGCACGCGGAGACCGGTCTGATGGCGGTACCGGCCCTGGCTGCGCCAGTACCCGCACTGCACCTGGAGGTTGCAGTGCCCGCCTTCCCAGCGGCACTCGACATCCACCGGCGCGGGCCACGGCCCGTCGGCCTCCTGCTCGAGCCCCTGCACACCCCGCTCTGGCCACGGCGGCGCCGCCGCTCGAGACACGGTGCAGGTCACCTTCGTCCCCGCGATCTCGATCTCGAAGGGCTTGGCGCCGTCGATGATGTTCCGGATCGCCCGGAAGGCGATCTTGTTCGCGTCGGCTCGCATCGGCGGGGATGGTATCCCAGGCCGAGGCCGCGGTTCGTCGCGTCGGACATCGACTTCGACGTGTCGTTGAGGCCTTAGCGTATGCCGTCGTATGCTGCGCGGGTGGAGACTGAGGCTTTCCTCGCGTTCGTGGACCAGGCGCACGCGCTCCTCGCGAAGCCCGACACGGATTCGCCGGCGTTCGACGCCTTCGTCGGCGACGCTCGGAGGCTGCTCCTCCGCGAGATCGAGCACGAGCTCGACCAGCTCCGCAGGGCGGGGGCGCTGATCCGCCGATGGACCGGCGAGCACGACCTCATCGACATCGCGGGGATGTGCGGGTGGGAGGATCCGATCACGGAGCTGTTGCGCTGGGCGCTGTCGCCCGGAACCCACGCGGACTCGGCTCTGGACCGCCAGCACGCGGTGCTCTCGCTGTGCGGCTGGGAGGTCGAGCTGCCCCGCGAGCCCGTCGAGCCCGTGACGCAGCGGATGACCCGTGCGGGCGCGTTCATCGATCTCGATCTCGACTTCCCGGAGAGAGCAGTCGTCGTCGAGGCGAAGTGGTTCTCCGAGGAGCACAACGCTGCGCAGACCGGGCAGCTCCAGACGATCCACTACGCGGAGGCGGCGCAGGCGGAGCTACGCGGCGCGGGTGAGCCGCTGGTCGTGTACCTCACGCCGAATGGTCGGCCGCCCGCGGGGATCGGGCGTGCCGTGATGCACGCGCAGGTCGCGTTCGCGCTGGCTCGAGCGCTCGACGCACATGCCGAGCAGCTTCCACACGCCACGCGTGAGACCTTTCGCATCGTCTTCGGTCACCTGTTTCGATGGGGCACCGAGACGAACCTCTTGGAGCTGGAGGCCGCCGCGTCACGAGCGAGCGACCGCGCTGCGGTGTGGTCGTCGCACGACATCGAGAACCTACTGGGCGCCCTGCGCGTGCTGCGCCCGTTCATCGCATGGAGCGGAACGTCATGACCGACATTGCTGGGTTCTCCGAGGCCGCGAGGCTGTACGCCGTGAACGAGCCCGTCGTGCTCGCGATGGCCGAACATCTCAAGGCGGACGCCGCCAAGTTCTGGGAGGCCGTGGAGGCGCACCTCGGCCGCCGCTTCGAGTCCGCAACGATCAGCCTGACGACCACCGCCGGCTACAGCTACTTCACGCTCAAGGAGGGCGACGCTCCGCGCTGCTCGGTCTGGGTCCGGCGGACCGACGGCCAGATCGTCCGCGAGGCGACTGTGGTGACCGGCTTCGGCATTGCCTGCGCCACGACCGACAACGATCGACTCGCCGCCGGCGTGGCGCTGGCGAACGACATCCCTGACCTTGGGCGGAAGTCTGTCCGAGCCCGGAAGAAGCCGACACCCGGCACTCTCTTCGACATCGACCTGCAACTCGATCCGGCCGCGCCGATCGAGAGCTTCTGCGAACGCGTCGAGCCGATCCTCGAGAAGCTGCGCACGCTGGCGGCAGCGCCGGCACCCGCGCCTTGAGCCAGACTCGACCGTGCCCAGCACCCTGCGCATCGCCTCGCTGAACCTCGACTGGAAGTCGACGCGTGAACACCGCGAGCGCCAGCAGCAGGCGCTGAGCGCTGGCAACTTCGATGTCGTTCTGCTCCAGGAGGCAAGGGCCGCCGACGTCGTTGCGCTGATGGCCGGCGGGACCCTCGACTGGTCGAGACACAGCCTCGGAGCGACCGCACGACCAGGTGTCCTCGAAGTTGCCGTGCTCGGGCGCAAGGTCCTCCCTCGGGACTCGCATCAGCTCACGCAGGCCGACTTCATACACGGCAACGCCGAGCTCTACGACGACCTCGCCCGCTGGTTCCACGAGCACCATCTCGCCGTCGATCTCGCGCTCGCCGACGGGCGCACGCTTCGCGTCCTCTCCGCTCATGCCACGCCAGGCACGTCTCGCGACCCCGGCATGCCGAAGCGGGGCGTCGGGACGCTGAAGCCGTGGTTCCACACGCGCCTCGCGGACTGGATCACGACATGGAAGGACCAGGTGCTCGCGTGCCGCGGCGGCGGCTGCGTCGTGACCGCGCCCGGTCCGCCGAAGGTCGTCGAGAAGGGCCAGTACGGCGCGAGCTTCCTCGCGCACATCGCGGTCGCCAAGTGCGCGGATCACATCCCGATCTACCGACTCGAGAAGGAACTCGCCCGGAAGGGCGTGCCCGTCGCGCGCTCGACGATGAACGACCTGCTCCACCGGACCTCGACGCTGCTCGAGCCGATCTGGTCCCGGTTGCTCTCGAACATCTGCACCCGCGACGTCGTGCTCGCGGACGAGACGCGACTGCGGATCTTGAAGGACGCGAGCGGCAAGCCGAAGACGGGATTCGTCTGGACCTTCGGCGCGCACGACAGCGAGGGCGGCCACGACATCGCGTACCACTTCGCTGACAGCCGCTCTGGCGCGACGCCGAGGTCGCTGCTCGAGGGGACCCGGGGCGTGCTGCTCGTCGATGGATACAGCGGCTACAACGACATCGAGAAGGTCTCGAGTCGCCGCCGCGCGGCCTGCTTCGCTCACGTTCGCCGCTACTTCTTCGAGTCGCTGAAGACGGCCCCCGTCGCGCAGGAGGCCCTCGACCTGATCACGGCGCTCTACCGAGTCGAGCACGAGGCCACCGAGCGGAGACTCTCCGGACCCACCAAGTTGGAGTTTCGGCGCCAGCGGGCAGGACCCATCCGAGAGAGCCTCAAGACCTGGCTCGACACACAGAGAACACGACACCCACCCAAGAGCCCGATCGGCGCGGCGATCCGCTACACG
>CAIKNO010000428.1 GCA_903828805.1 uncultured Sandaracinus sp.
CTCAGCCAGAAGATGATGGCGCAGCTCTACGACGTGGACGTGCGGACGATCAACTACCACCTAAAGACCATCTTCTCCGACAGCGAGCTAGCGGCGGACGCAGTAATCCGAAATTTTCGGATTACTGCCATCGACGCCAAGAAGTACGACACGAAGCACTACAACCTCTCGGCCATCATCGCCGTCGGATACAAGGTCAATTCCGAGCGCGCCGTGCAGTTCCGCAAGTGGGCCACACGCGTCGTCGAGGAGTTCACCATCAAGGGCTTCGCGATGGACGACGAGCGCATGAAGCGCGGCGGGTCCGTCCTGAGCGACAAGTACTTCGAGGAGCAGCTCCAGCGTGTCCGCGAGATCCGGCTGTCGGAGCGCAAGTTCTACCAGAAGATCACCGACCTCTACGCGACCTCCGTCGACTACGACCTGACGGCGCAGGCCACGAAGCGCTTCTTCGCCACCGTCCAGAACAAGCTCCACTGGGCCATCCACGGGCAGACGGCAGCCGAGGTCATCGTCGATCGCGCCGACGCGACCAAGGAGCACATGGGCCTCCAGAGCTGGGCCGACGCGCCCCTGGGGAAGGTCCAGAAGTTCGACGTCGTCGTGGCCAAGAACTACCTGACCGAGCTCGAACTCGCGCAGCTCTCGCGGCTGGTGAACGCCTACCTCGACGTGGCGGAGGACATGGCGCTCCGCAAGCTCCCCATGACCATGCAGGACTGGGAAATACGGCTCAATCGCTTCCTCGCCGCGACGGACCGCGAGGTGCTCTCGGACGCGGGCAAGGTGACAGCCGAGATCGCCCGAGCCCACGCGGAGAGCGAGTTCGAGAAGTACCGCATCGTGCAAGACCGCCTCTTCGAGAGCGACTTCGATCGAATCGTCGCCGAGACCCAACGACTCGGCGAGGGCGCGAAGGGCACACCGCGCAAAGGAAAGACGCCATGACGCGCCCCGCTGCCTCGCGGCGGCTCCTTCGCCGCGAACCGCCGGCCCGCCTCGATGCGCGCGCGAGCCTCACCGCGATCGAGGCGGGGACGACGTGGCGCGATGTGGAGACGACGGCGTGAGCGAGCACCAGTGCTACGAGTTCGTCGCCCTCGATCGGCCGCTGACCGACACGCAGATGGCCGAGCTGCGCGCCATCTCGACGCGCGCGGAGATTGGGCCCACGCGGTTCCGGACCGAGTACCAGTGGGGTGACCTGAAGGCCAACTCCGTGAAGCTCATGGAGCGCTACTTCGATGCGCACATGTACTTCGCGAACTGGGGCACGCGCCGGCTCATGCTCCGCATCCCGACGTCGCGCGTCGACCAGAAGGCGCTCGAGCCGTACTTCGTCGGCAAGCAGGCGGCCCGCCTCACCCGCACGGGGCAGCACGTGCTGCTCGACCTCGGCAGTGACACCGAGGCACCCGAGTACGACGAACAGCACCAACGCTCGCTGGCCGCGCTGTCGCCGCTTCGAGCGGAGCTCATGCAGGGTGACCTGCGTCCGGCGTATCTGGCCTGGCTGGTCGCGGTCTCCGCACACGAAGTCGCCGCCGCCGCCGAGGAACCGCCGGTGCCTGCCGGGCTCGCCGCGCTGACCCCGGCGCAGCAGGCGATGGTCGAATTCCTGCGCATCGACGTCGACCTCGTCTCGGCAGCTGCGAGGGGGAGCGCGGCTGCCACCGAGGACGGCGCGCCGTTTCACCGGTGGCTCGCGGCGCTCCCAACCAAGGAGAAGGATGCGTGGCTGAAGCGCGCCGCGGACGAGCTCGACCTGGCCCTCGGAGCCGAGCTGCTTCGCGCGTTTCGGGCCAAGACGAAGGCCGAACACGTGGGTACACGGCGGACCGTCATGGAACTGCGCGCCCAGGCCCAGGCCCAGCGCGTGACACGGGAGAAGGCCGAGGCAGCGCGCGCGAAGAAGGCCAAGGCCGCGGCCGATGCGGCCCGCGAGCGGCACCTGACGATGCTCGCGGGTGACATCGAAGGCGCATGGTCGAGGTTCGAGAAGCTCGTCGAGGCCAGCGACTACGACGTGGCCCTGAAACTCGCCCTCGATCTGCGCGACCTCGCGATCCGGGAGGCCGCGACTCCCGTATTCGACGAGCGATTCGAAGCGCTGCGCAAGCGCCAGCTGCGTCGCCGCGGCTTCTTCGACCGGTGGAAGCGCGCCCGCGAGAGCGACCCGGCAGGACGCTGAAGTCGATGTCCGCACGGGAGAAGCGGACCGGAATCGAGTGGGTCGGCGGAATCGTCGTCATGCCAGCCCATGGGACGTGCGACGAAGACCCTCGCCGCCCGGTGACGCTCGATCGCAGCAGCGGACCGTCGATGCGCAGGAGTGGATGATCGTGATCTGCCTCCGGTTCCCTTGGACCAGCAAGAAGGCGAACCAGGGATACGTGTCGCCATCGCCGACGAAAGCGAACGAAGAGTCGAAGAATCTAGCCGGTTAGGGTCCGCAATGGAGCCTCGGCCGAACGCGTCGGTGCCCGGAGTCCGACCGCGTCGTGGTGATGACCCAGAGTGGTCCGGCCGCAATCCATGGACGGGCCCCCCCGAGTCGCCTCCGCGTCTCTCGACGCGACCGCTCTCGGGCGGTTGGGCGCGAGGCACGGTGGCTCCTGCAGAGCGGCCCGTCCGGCCGTATACTCGTCCCGCATGGCTGAGATCGCCCTACGCGCGTTGCGTCGCTTGACCGTCGCTCAGTACGACGCGATGGGCCGTGCGGGCATCCTCTCGCCCGACGATCGCGTCGAGCTGCTCGAGGGCCTGCTGGTGGAGAAGATGACGAAGAACCCTCCCCACCGGATCGCGACGCGTCGCAGCCGCGAGGCCTTGTCCGCGCGGCTGGTCCAGGGCTGGTATGTCGACAGCCAGGAGCCGATCGTCACGTCCGACAGCGAGCCGGAGCCCGACGTCGCGGTGATTCGTGGCAGCACCGAGGCCTACCGCGGCGCGAATCCCCCGGCCTCGGAGGTCTCGCTCGTCGTCGAGATCGCGGACACGACCCTCGGCCACGACCGCGACACGAAGGGCCGGATCTACGCGCGGGCTGGCATTCCGTCC
>CAIKNO010000429.1 GCA_903828805.1 uncultured Sandaracinus sp.
CAGGGCTGGGTCTCGGGCACCGGCAGCGACGTCAGCTGCGGCGGTTGGTTCCTCGAAGGGAGGGCGACTCTACTCGGGTTTGGAACCCTGTCAAGTCGCTCGGCGAAGTTTCTGAGATTTCTTTTTCTCAGAGTCAGAACCCGTCTTCCTCGTTGGAGAAATACGTGATCTGAAAGCCCGTCACGGGCTGGCCCTCGCCGAATATCGATTCTGTTTTGAAGAACGACCTCCCCGAAGGAAGGCGGCGTCGGGGGCGGCCGGGGCCGGCTCTCCATCGCCAAGGGAAGGCGTTTCTAGCATCCACCTTCGGGCTGTCAAAGCCGATCCGCATGGCGGGGGATCTTTTTCGAGCAGGGGGCAAATATGTGGGGAATTGTCTCGCTCCGGGTGCGCGCCGGGACGCGGTGACACGCCGCACGATGCGGATGGTCGCCCCGGGACGTGCGGCGACGGGGACTCCCGCGGGACGGGTGCGGAGAGAAATGCAGGCCTGGAGTGCTCCTCCGGCAGGAAAGGCGCGAGGAACGGGTCGCCCCGCCGGCGCATCGGGGATGGGTCCCGCAGGGGCGACGGCCCTTGGTCGCTGGATTGCTCTCCTCGTGGGCACCGGATTTTCACCGGACGCGCCGCAGACCGCGGCGCGCGCAGGAGGACGACATGTTGGACCTGATGGAGACGACTCGGAACTCGAGCACCTTCAAGACGCTCACCAAGGCGATCATGGACGCGGACCTCGCGTCGACGTTGAAGGGCGCCGGCCCGTACACCGTGTTCGCGCCGTCCGATGCGGCGTTCGCCAAGATCCCCAAGGCGCAGCTCGACGCACTGCTGAAGGACAAGACGAAGCTGAAGGCGCTCCTGCTGAACCACGTGGTGAGCGGGAACTTCCACGCGCGAGACATCCAGAAGATGCAGGCGCGGTCCATGCTGAAGACCGCCGCAGGCAAGCAGGTTCCGCTCAGCCACGATGCGAAGGGCGTGACGTTCGGGGACAAGGGGCACGTCGTCACGCAGGACATCGACGCGACGAACGGGGTCATCCACGTCATCGACAGCGTGCTGATGCCGTCCTGAATCTGCTCTCGCGCATGGGCGGGGCCTTCGCACCGGGGGTGCGGCGGCCTCGCCCGTCGAGTGCGCGCAGGCGAGTCAGGCCTGCTTGACGAGAGAGACGTCGACGGTGATGGCGATCTCGTCGCCGACGAGCAGACCGCCCGCCTCGAGCGCGGCGTTCCAGGTCATCCCGAAGTCCGAGCGGCGAATCTTGGTCTTCGCGGAGGCCCCGATGCGGCGCTGTCCCCACGGGTCCGTGTGCTCGTCGGTCATGTCCTCGACGGACAGCGTGACTTCGCGGGTCGTCCCTCGGATGGTGAGGTCGCCGACGACGTCGTAGCCACCTGCCGTCGCAGACACGACACGAGACGCGAACGTGATCGACGGGTGGGCGTCCGCATCGAAGAAGTCGGCACCGCGGAGGTGCGCATCACGCTTGTCCTCGCGGGTGTGGATCGAGGCGGCGTCGATGGTCGCGCGGACCGTCGAGGCTTCGGGCTGTCCTGGCGCGAAGGTGACGTCCCCGGACACGGTCCGGAACTCGCCCCGGAGGTTGGTGATCATCATGTGGCGAACGCTGAATGCCACCGTCGAGTGAGAGGCATCGAGGGTCCAGCGGGCGGGCTGCGTGGTCATTTCGGGCGTGGACGTCGTCATCGCAGAGTTCCTTTGAGGAGGGTGAGGGCGCAGTCTCCACCGAAGGGACGGGTTCGACTAGGATGCAAGGATGGAACCCGACGTTCGTCCTGGACGAACGGTGGAGAACGTCGATGCAGCTTCATCTGACCCGGGTCTCGGTGTTCGTGAAGGTCGTCCAGGAGGGCGGATTCAGCGCTGCATCGCGGGCCCTCGGGCTGCCAAAGTCGTCGGTGAGCCGCGCCGTGGCCCTGCTCGAGCAGGAGCTCGGCGCCCAGCTGTTGAGGCGCTCGACGCGCAGCGTCGCGCTCACCGATGCCGGGGCGGCGTTCTACGGGCGCGCGTCCCACGGCCTGGCCGCCATCGACGAGGCACGAGAAGCCGTGGTGGAGCTGGAGACGGAGGTGCGGGGCACGGTCCGGATCACGGCGGCGGTCGACGCAGGCGTATGGTTGCTCTCGTCGCTCCTCGCGGGCTTCATCGAGCGGCACCCCGCGGTGGTGGTCGACGTGGTGCTGACTGCGCGCACGGTCGATCTCGTCGAGGAGGGGTTCGACCTTGCCGTGCGGATGGGGCCTGTGCACGACGAGCGGCTGATCGCACGTCGGATTCCGTCGCTCGACCTCGGCGTCTACGCATCGCCGGCCTACCTCGCACGCCATGGCCACCCCGCGCGCGTGAGCGATCTCGAATCGCATCGCTGCGTGGTGTTCCGGGGGCCGGGAGGGCGCGCGACGTGGACGCTCTCGGGCCCGGATGGAACAGAGCACGTGGCGGTGAGCGGCGCCGTGAACACCGACGACTTCGCGTTCGCGCTCCAGAGCGTGGTCGCGGGTGCAGGCCTCGGACTGCTCCCGTGCTTCGTCGCCGAGCACGGAGGTCATGGCCAGGTGACGAGGGTGCTGCCGCACCATCGATCGATCGGCGCCCCGGCGCACGTCGTCGTCCCCGCAGGGCGCTATCTCCCGAGACGCGTGGCGCTCCTCGCCGATTTCTTGGTCGAAGGACTCGCGCCGGCGAACGCCCCCACGAAGCGGCGCCGGATCCGGCGGGCACCTCGTCGCGGCGCTGTGGACTGAGCCTCCGAGAGTCCTCGGCCACGTGCTCGATGCAGGCGGGAGGCGCCGCTTCGGGGCCAGAACGCGCCGGGCGGTGGTTTCAACTTCGTCGTCCGGGCTGCTACAACGCCGCCATGCGACCTTCGACCCATGAGTTCTTCCTGATCGCCTCCATCGGTTTGGCCCTGACCGGTTGCGGCGAGGCCGCTCCCTCGGACAGCGATGCCGGCATGCCTCCACCCGACGGCGGTCCGTCCGACGCCGCGGCCGTGGACGGTGGCGACGATCTCGGTGACGGCGGCTCGTCCACGACTCCGGACGGCGGGGTGGCTCAGGACGCGGCCTCGGCGTGCCAGGACGTGAAGTCGGCACTCGAAGCCCTCGCCGATGGGCTTCTGTACACGTCGGAGAGCGACTATCCCATCGAGGTCGCGAGCTTCGCAGGCGAGGGCGGCACGGCTCCGACGCCGGAGACGGTGTTGCGTCTCTCCGGCCTTCCCGCGTCTTCGTCCCTCGAGACACGGACGGTCGATCAGTTCTTCTCCGCGGTGGTCGTCGATCCGACCCGGGCGATGCCAGCACCGGACACCCAACCCGCCGCGCTCCGGACGGCCGTCGAGCGGAGCCTCACCGATGTGATCGTCGTTCGAGTCATCGATCCGGCGGCGTCCGCCGAGGTCCGCGTCCACCTGGTGGGACGGAGCGCGTGCGGTGCGCTCGTCTGGCTCGCATCGACGTCGATCGAGACCTGACCGAAGACGGCGGGTGCTCGGCTGAAAGCCGCATGGCGCCATTCCGTCGGGCGCCATGCCGACCGACGCCATGCCGACCGACGCCATGCCGCCCAGCGCCATGCCGACCGGCACCGCGGGATCGGCGCCGCCCGCAGGTCGACGCGGCGACCGGTGGCGTCGACATCACACGCGATCTCGCCGACGGCAGCGCGCGGACTGGTCTCGATCGTCGGAACACACGACATCGACGGAAAGAAAAGAGACCGGGGACTCCGAAGAGTCCGCGGTCTCTCTCGAGGTCGAGCGCGCGCGGTGGTCACACCACGCGCAGTCGATCACCAGCGGCCGCCGCCGCCGCCGC
>CAIKNO010000430.1 GCA_903828805.1 uncultured Sandaracinus sp.
GGCGGTCGCGGGGCCGGTCAGGTGGCGCGGACGACCACGTCCGCGGGGTGCGGGGCGCGTCAGGTGGCGCGGGCGACCACGTCCGCGAGACGGTCGAGGGCCTTCTCGAGCACGTCCGCGGAGGGGCCGAACGAGAAGCGCACGTGCTGCCCGAACCGGCTGCCGCGTCCGCCGCGGCGCTTGCCCGGGTCGACGTCGAAGAACGAGCCGGGCACCGTGATGATCTTCTGCTCGAGGGCCGCCTGGAAGAACTGCTCTCCCGTGCGGAGGGAAGGGGGCAGCCCGGAGAGATCACCCCAGCAGTAGAACGTGCCCTCCGGCTCGAGGTCGAACCGCACGCCGAGGCGGCGCAGGCCCTGCAGCATCATCTGCCGCTTGGCGTGGAACACCTCGTGGATGGCGGCGGACTCCGCGCGCGTCGGCGCTTCGTCGAGCAGGTCGACCGCGGCCCGCTGCATCGGCCGGGACGCGCCTCCGTCGAGGAACGAACCGGCGCTCGAGAGGGCCTGGATGACGGCCTTGGGTCCCACGGTCCAGCAGATGCGCCAGCCCGGATAGCGCCAGTTCTTGGTGAGCCCGTCGAAGATCACGACGGGGTCGCGGTCGACGTCGTCCACGAACGCGGCCGCGCTCGAGAGGCCCAGGCCGTCCTTCCAGACGTAGTGCGAGTAGAACTCGTCGACGAGCAGCGCGCAGTCGAGCTCCCGTCCGAGCGAGACCCACGCGCGCAGTTCCTCGCCGGCGATGACCTTCCCGGTCGGGTTGCACGGGTTGCTCAGCAGGAGCGCGCCGAGGCCGCGCCCCATCACCTCCCGGCGAAGCTGACGCACGCTGAAGTCGTAGCCCGTCTCGGGGTCCAGCAGGATCGGGATCGGCGTGAAGCGCCGGAACACGTCGAGCAGCTCCTCGTACGCCGTGTAGTCCGGCAGGAAATGCCCCATGTGCAGCGCGCCGACGGCCGCGCATGCGCGCATGATCGACACCCGACCGCCGCCTCCGATGGCCACGTTCTCGGCGCTGTACTGCGAGGGCAGTCCCCGTCGGTAGAGCCGGTTGTAGAGCCCCGCGACGGCCTCCCGGAGCTCCCAGAGCCCCGCGACGGGTGAGTACTCCTGGTCGGCGGGGTCGATCTCGACGTGCGTGACCCGGGGCGGCGCGCCCGGAAGCGCGCCCGTCTCGGGCTGGCCCTGGCCGAGGTTGCACCAGTCGGGATCGTCCTGGCGGTAGCCGCGCTTGGAGGCCTCCGTCGTGACGTAGATCACGCCGGTGCGGGGGACCGTTCGGAAGGCGCTCTGGGGCGGCATCGGGGCGTCGGGGCTGCTCGACATGCAGCCCGTGTATACCACCCCGAAACCGGGTCAGGGGGCCGTGTCGCGGCAGCAGCGGAAGCCGACGTTGGGGGTCGCGATGGTGTCGGCGGCGACCGCGAAGCTGAACTGGCAGGTGGCGCCGCCCTGGGGCGAGGTGGTCGAGCCGCCGCGTTGCGGGTTCACGCCGACCGAGCGGGCGGCGGTCCATTCGGCGACGTTGCCCGAGAGGTCGTAGATGCGCGACGCGCCCCACGACGCGTAACACATCGCGCGCGCGCCGGTCGCGAGGACCGCGTCCTGATCGAGCGCGACGCCCGTGTTGGTGTCGAACTCGTTGGTGTTGCAGAGCGTGTTGTACGCCGTGCACGTGCCGTCGGCCTCGGACCAGTTGCACGCCGGCGCGGCGGCGGTCTGGCAAGCGGTCTGCCACTCGGCCTCGGTGCACAGCCTCGCCCCGACGGTGGCGCACGCCGCGGCGGCCTGCACCGGGGTGACGTTCGTCCAAGGCAGGCGCCCCGACTCCGAGCACACCCGGTGGGTCTGGGTGCCGGCCGCCGTCGCCGTGCCGTCGGGGTGAGAGGCCTCGAACGACATGACGTAGCGGGTGACGCCCACCGAGGCGGTGAAGGGCGTCCAGGTGCCGGGGGCGCTCTCGTCGAGGCGGCTGTCGCAGTCGTCGTCGATGCCGTTGCAGGTCTCCGCGGTGCCCATGGTCACCGCCGGCGCGGAGCACGCGACGCCGGTACCCGCGGGCGTGCATGCGTAGGATCCGGTGCGCCGGCATGCGCCGAGCGCGCCGTTGTTGCAGGCCGTGCCGACCAGCGGGAAGGGCTCGTCGGTGGGGCCGTCGCAGTCGTTGTCGAGCCCGTCGCAGCGCGTCTCGACGGCCTCGTAGGTCGGCGGCAACGTGCACGTCCAGCCCGCGGTGCCGGTGCAGGTCGGGGTGCCCGACGCGCAGACGCCGTTCGGGTTGCAGACCCCGGCAGGGGCCGCGACCGTCTCGTCGATGCGCCCGTCGCAGTCGTCGTCGACGCCGTTGCACGCCTCCCGGCCGCCAGTGACGCACGCGTACTCGCAGCCGGGGGTCCCATCGAGGTCGAAGAACCCGCTCCGACACGCCACGAAGCGGCACGCACCGGAGGCGCACCCGGTGATGGCGCTCGGGAGGGCGCACACCGTGCCGCACGCGCCGCAGTTCCGCGGGTCGTTCAACAGGTCGAAGGCCTGGTCGGCCGTGCCGTCGCAGTCGTCGTCGAGCCCGTTGCAGAGATCGAGGCGCGGCCCGACCGCGCCGCCGCAGGCGAGGCCCCCGCCCCGGCACGCGACCACGCCGGCGCTGCACTCGCCGACGTCGCTGCCACACGACGCGCCGCCGCCGGGGTTGCCGTCGTCGATGGTGCCGTCGCAGTCGTCGTCGATGCCGTTGCAGCTCTCGTCGACGGCCGCGACGGCGCCCTCGCAGACGAGCGCTCCGGCGCTGCACACCTCGCGGCCCGGCCGGCACGCGCCCACGAGGCTGCCGCACGCGCGGCCCCCCTCGGGGTTGCCGTCGTCGACGGTGCCGTCGCAGTCGTCGTCGAGCCCGTTGCACAGCTCGGTCGCGGGCGACACGCCGCCGACGCACGTCAGCGCCCCGCCGACGCATTGTTCGACGCCGGCCACGCACTCGCCCTCGGCCAGACCGCATGCGGCGCCGCTCTCCGGGTTGCCCTCGTCGACCCGACCGTCGCAGTCGTCGTCGCGGAGATTGCACGCCTCGACGGCGGGGGAGGCGGCCGTGCAGCCGTACTCGCAGCCGTTGGTCTCGCGCCCGTCGAGATCGTGCCAGTCGGGGTCGCACGCGCCCAGGGCGCAGGCGCCGGCGCTGCACGCCGAGGCCGCGTGGGGGCTGCGGCAGATGCGTCCGCACGCGCCGCAGTTCGACGGATCGGCGGCGAGGTCGAAGCCCTCGTCGACGGTCCCGTCGCAGTCGTCGTCGCGGCGGTTGCAGGAGCGCTCGTCGGCTTCCGTCGTGATGCAGCGGACCTCGCAACCGTCGTCGATGCGGCCGTCGCGGTCGTAATAGCCGACGTCGCAGCCGGTCAGCGTGCAGGCCCCGGCGACGCACTCGCCGAAGGCGTTGGGGGGCGCGCACGCGCTGCCGCACGACCCGCAGTGCCGCTCGTCCGTCGCGAGGTCGATGCCCTCGTCGACGGTGCCGTCGCAGTCGTCGTCGAACGCGTTGCAGAGCTCCGGGGCTCCGAACGCGCATCCGTCCGGCAGATCCGGTGCGTCGACCGGCACGGAGGCGTCGAGCGCGGCGTCGCGGCCGACCGGTTCTCCGCCGTCCACGCCGGCGTCCATGCCGGCCGGTCCAGCGTCGAGGCCGGGCTCGTCCACGCAGTCGAGGCAGTAGGGCTGCAGCTCGCAGCCCGCGAGCAGCGAGGCGCACGCGACGAAGCACGCGAGCGCCCGCCGCGTCGTGGTGCTGGAGGGGTGGGCGAGCGCGGGCGCGGACCGGAGGGACGAGCGGTTCACAGGCCACCTCCCGAAACGCGGTTCCGACGCCGGGCGAGCGCGAGCATCAAGAGTCCGAGGGGCACGCCGAGAAGACCTGCGCCGGGACCGCGCCCGGGCACGCCGACCGCGCACAAGCCGCCGCCGGTGGCGATCACCCGCGTCTCGCTGCGGCCCACGCCCGCATCGAGGCCGCCGCCGTCGATGCCGATCATGCCGGCGTCGGGCCGGCCGGTGCCCGGCGCGCATTCACCGTCCTCGCAGACCTCCCCCATCGGGCAGCGAACCCCCGTGCAGGCGACCTCCACGCAGGCGCCGCTGACCACGGAGCACTCCGTCCCGGCGGGGCAGGTGACGCCTTCGCAGGCATCGACCACGCACCCGCCGGTCGTCGGATCGCACGCCTCGCCGGCCGGGCAGGCCACGCCCGCGCAGGGGTCGGGGACGCAGCTGCCTGCCCGACAGCGCTCCGAGGCCCCGCAGGTGACCGTCGCGCACGACGCCTCGCAGGTGCCCGCGCGGCACGCCTCGCCCGCGGCGCAGGTCACCCCTGCGCACGGGTCCGGCATGCATGCCCCGGTCGCGCGGTCGCAGAGCTCACCGCCCGGGCATCCGAGGCCGACGCAGCTGTCCTCGACGCAGCGCCCCTCGGGGTCGCGCGGGTTGCACACCAGCCCCGACGGACACGTCACGCCGTCGCACGAGAACGAGCACGTGTTGTTGCGGCACGTGCAGGGCGCGACCTCGTCGCTCCCCGGCGCACAGAGGACGCCGCCATCGAAGGTGAGCGTCTCGGCGCCGCACGCGGCCTCGTCGCAACGGGGGGCGACGCAGTAGCAGGTCCCGCCGACCTCCTGCGGCACGCGGCCCCCCGCGCACTCGCGGCCGAACTCGCCGGCCATGCACTCCGACGCGCACTGGCACGACACGCAGGCCGTCGAGCCGGGGCACGCCAGCGAGCCGGTGCCGGTCTCGTCGACCGCGCCGTCGCAGTCGTTGTCCTCGCAGTCGCACACCTCGGTGCCCGCGGGGACCTCGCCGACGCAGACCACCGCGCCCTCCACGCAGCGCCGCACGCCCGGGGCGCACACGCCCTCCTCGGAGCCGCACGCCGAGCCGTCGCCGAGCCCGTTGTCGACCACGCCGTCGCAGTCGTCGTCGAGCAGGTTGCAGGCCTCGGCCCCAGGACCGACCTCGCCCTCGCAGCGGGTCGTGCCGGTCGACGGATCGCAGACCGTCACGCCGGGGCTGCATTCGCCGACGTCCGTGCCGCACGCAGCGCCGACGGCGATGCCGTCATCGACCGCGCCGTCGCAGTCGTCGTCGATCCCGTTGCAGGTCTCCTCGGCCGGACCCACTGCCCCTTCGCAGCGGACAGCCCCGCCGACGCACGACGTGACGCCGCGCTGGCACGCGCCGGTGTCGTCTCCGCAGGATGCGCCGGCCTCGGGATTCCCCTCGTCGACGAGCGCGTCGCAGTCGTCGTCCAGCGTGTTGCAGCGCTCGGCCGCGGGACCGACGGCGCCCACGCAGGTGAGCGCGCCCATCGTGCAGGTGATGGCGCCGAACGCGCAGGCGCCGACGTCCGTCGCCCCGCACGACGCGCCGCCCCCGGGGTTGCCCTCGTCGACCCGGCCATCGCAGTCGTCGTCGGAGGTGTTGCACGTCTCGGCCGAGCCGCTCACGCCGCCGACGCACGTGAGGGCACCGGCGACGCACTGCACGACGCCCGGCGCGCACTCGCCGGTGGCGGTGCCGCACGACGCCCCGCCGCCGGGGTTGCCCTCGTCGACGGTCCCGTCGCAGTCGTCGTCGAGCCCGTTGCAGGTGTCGGTCGCGGGGCCGATCGCCCCGAGGCACGCCCCGAGCGCGCCCGCCGTGCAGAGCTGGGAGCCGGCTTGGCATTCGCCGGTGTCGCTCCCGCAGGGCTGGGCGAACCCGTCGACGAGGCCGTCGCAGTCGTCGTCCAGGTTGTTGCAGACCTCGGTTCCCTCGCCGACGCCGCTGCACGTGCTCCACACGCCGGCGGTGCAGAGCTGGGTGCCGGCGGTGCAGATGCCGATGTCGGTGCCGCAGGCGCGGACGACCCCGTCGATGCTGCCGTCGCAGTCGTCGTCGACGCCGTTGCAGACCTCGGGCCCGGACGGCACGCAGCTGCCGCACACGCCCTCGTCGATGGTGCCGTTGCAGTTGTCGTCGATGCGGTTGCAGACCTCGGCCGGCACCGCCCCGCACCCGCCGCACGCGTTGCGGGTCGCGCCCTCGTCCACGGTGCCGTCGCAGTCGTTGTCGACGGAGTCGCAGCTCTCGAGCGGCTGATCGCAGAGCCAGGTCGAGGAGGCCGTCGCCTGGGTGGGCGTCGTGCACGGGAGCAGGGCGGTGTTGCCCGACGGATTCGCGGGGGTCACGGTCGCCCGGAAATTCGTGAGGCAGGTGGTGCGCTGCGCGGGGGTCGTCCACGCGCAGCAGGTCTGTCCGGTGTCGCAGTAGTGCGCGAAGCCCTCGTCGACGCGGGTGTCGCAATCGTTGTCGACGTTGTCGCAGGTCTCGTAGCGGATCGAATCGGCGACGATCTGCGAGAACGCGAGCGAGAGCGAGGTCTCGTCGGTGGCGTAGAAGCCGCGGTTCACGCCGGGCGCGTCGGTGCCGCCGGCCGACGCGATCGCCTCGATCGGCGCGTAGCCGGTGCCGGTCGAGAAGCCGATGACGAAGGTCCGGATGTTCGCCGTGTACGCGAGCACGCCGCCGCCTGCGGGCACTGGCGTCGCGCGGAGCGCCGTCGCGGCAGTGCTCGCGGTGCCCGCGCAGGTCTCGTCGCCGTCGGTCAGCAGGAGGACGTACACCGGGCGGCAGCCGGAGGCCGCGGCGGCGTCGCCGATCAGCGGGCTGCTGGGCCCCGAGAAGTAGCTCCGTGCGGCCTGGAGGCTGCCGCCGAGGGGCGTGTTCGTATACGCCAGCAGCTCGTGCCCGGTGCCGGTGATCCCTGCGCACGAGCCGGAGGTCTGGAAGTCCACCCAGCTTAAGAGCTGCGCCTGGTTGTCCGGCGCGATCGGGACGAGGATCTGGCCGGACGCGGCGGTCCCATCGCACGTGAAGGTGCTGCCAGCGCAGCCACAGCCGGACGCCGTGGTGCACGCGCCGGTGCCGGTGCCGGTGTACCCCGCCGTGAACTGCTCGAGCCCCCACGTCACGTCGCCGAAGGCGTTCACGGCACGCTGCACGACGCAGCGCGCGTCCGTCATGCGTGTCCGGGCCGCGCCGCAGCTGTTGGTGCCGGTCCCGGGGGTGGCAGAGGTCATCGACCCCGAGTTGTCGACGATCAACATGATGTATGGCGCGATCGCCGATTGCGCGGAGGCGATCGTGGGGAGGAGCAGCGTGAGCGCGAGTGCCGCGAGGGCTGGCACTGGGTGAAGGGCGGCAGGGCGCTCGGACCGGCGGACGTCGGACATCGGACCACGATAACAGAATCGTGCCGCGGGAAATCCCCCCGGTGCGGACCCATGCGCGGTGGGCGTGCGTGTCGGCCGCCCGACGTCCGCCGCAGGAAATCAGCCGGGCGGCGCTGGCGCGTCCGGGGGACCCGACGGCGTTCGCCGGATGCGTGGCGTGGGCCTTCGGGGCCGCGGGCTCAGGCGGATCTTGACGTGGGGCCTCGGTCGGGCTTGAGTTGCGCGCGATGATCTCCTCCGCTCCGTCCGCCCGCTGGGTCCTGCTCGCCACCGCCTTGACCGCTTGTGGGGGGGCCGCCCACGAGGCGATGCCCGACGAACGCGCCGATCTCGAGCCGACCTCGGGCGGCAGCAGCATGGAGCACCGCGTCGTCGAGATGCCGACGGGCCTCGCGGGAACGCAGTGGCGCTGGCTCGAGGCGCACTGCACCGAGGGCCCGCTCGATCTCCAGGCGCGCGGGTTCGCGCAGCAACTGAACGTCGCGCAGGACGGCGAGGCCTTGTTGCTGACGTACGACCAGGTGTTCGCGACCGAGCAGTGCGCGCAGACCGTCGTGCAGCGGGTCTCGCCCCCGGCGACGCCGGGCGAACTTCAGATGGAGGAGATCGCCCGCGTGCCCGTGCCGGCGACGCCGGCGTGCTTCGGGCGCCCCGAGGCCGTGCGCCCGGGCGAGGTCCGTCGCGTGGGCCAGCTGCTCGAGGTCCTCGTGCAGCGCTCGAACTGGTGCAACGGGTTCGAGGTCCGGATGGTGTACGCGCCGATGCGCCCGGAGCTGCTCGGCGACGACGCGATCGTCCGCCGTTACGTGGCCGCGTTCTCGCGGGGCGATGCCGAGGGCCTCGCGGCGCTCTTCGCGCCGACCGCGTCGTTGCTCGAGTCCTTCACGCGCACCGAGACCGGCGACCCGTACCGCCACGACGGCCGCGAGGCCGTGCTCGACTATTACCGCGCGACCTTCACGGGCGCGCCGTGGCGCGCGATGCAGATCACGTCGCTGCAGGCGGGGGAGCAGGCCCACACCATGGTGATGGAGTGGGAGTACATGGACCCGCGCCTCGCGCAGCCGGTCCGCGGCCGGAACCACTTCACGCTCGCCGCCGGCGAGATCTTCGAGGCGCAGATCGAGCTGCTCGACGTGCCGGTGACCGCGCCCGTCGGCGGCTGAGGGCGTGGCCATCGAACGCAAGCGACCGAGCGCACGCGCCGCGCTGAAGTCGTCGGACGCCGCGGCCGTCGGTGCCGGCGAGGGGCCCGTGGTGCCGCACGCCGTGGATGCGCTCGAGGACGCCGAGGGTCTCCGTTCGATGACGACGGCGGTCGGGCTTCCGACCCCGAGCGCGCCCGGTGAGGGCGCGGTGCTCGTGACGGGGATCTGCGGTCGGCTCGGCCGGGTCTTCACGCGCCTGATGCACCGCACCGATCCCATCATCGGGATCGACCGGCGGGCCTTCCCCGGCAAGCCCCGGGACGTGGTGCACCACCAGTTCGATCTGCGCCGCAAGAAGACGCGCGACGTGTTCCGGGCGGGCGGCATCCGCGCGGTCGTGCACCTCGGCGTGATGCACGACCTGCGCGCGAGCCGGAAGGAGCACTACTCGTGGAACGTGGTCGCGTTCCAGAAGCTGCTCGAGTACGTGACGCAGTACTCCGTGCCCAAGCTGGTGCTGCTCTCGAGCGCGAACGTCTATGGGCCGAGCCCCGACAACCCGCAGTTCCTGACCGAGGAGGCGCCGCTGCTCGGCGCCCAGCACTTCAGCGAGATCCGCGACCTGGTCGAGGTCGACATGCTCGCGCAGAGCTTCTTCTGGCGGAACCCGGCGGTCGAGACCGTGATCCTGCGCCCGTGCCACATCCTGGGCTCGGTGCGGAACGCGCCCTCGAACTACCTGCGCCTCGCGCGCCCGTGGTCGCTGCTCGGCTTCGATCCGATGGTGCAGGTCATCCACGAGCGCGACGTCGCGCGCGCCGTGGGCCTGGCCCTTCGTCCGGGCGTGGCGGGGATCTTCAACCTCAAGGGGCCGGGCGAGGCCCCGCTCTCGCGCATCTTCCGCATCCTCGGCAAGCCGCCGATGCCCGTGCCGAGCAGCATCGCCAAGCCGGTGCTCGGACGGCTGTGGAACTGGCGAATGACCTCGTTTCCGACGCCGGAGCTCGACCACATCCGCTACGTCTGCATGGTCGACGACGCGCGCGCGCGCGCCCTGCTGGGCTTCACGCCGGAGTTCTCGCTCGAGGACACCGTGCGCGCCGTCGCGGACTGAGCACGTGCACGACGGCCGAGGCACCCGGAGCCGCGGATGCGGCCCCGAGGGATCCGTGCGGCCCGGGTCAGAACAGCGGCGTCTGCTCGTAGCAGCGGCCGTCGATGCAGAACTCGCCACCGCAGTCGGCGTTGGTCGTGCACGTCTGCCGCTCGACGGTCGTGACCCACTGCGCGATGTGGTTGCCGGTGGCGATGTCCTGGAACGGCAAGCGGAAGGCGGGTCGAAGCGGGTCGCGACCGGCCTCGGCCTCGCCGGGATCGAAGGCCGCCATCCAGAGCTGGACCTTCGTGTCGGCCGCGTAGCGTAGACCGAACGCACGTCGGCTCGACCAGCTCACCCAGAAGAGCGGCCGATCACGATCTTCGTAGAGCGACGGATCCCACTTCGGCCACGAGTCCGCCAGGCCCGCGGCGCGTCCGATGCGCTGCGGCGTGCCGCCGTCGGCGCTGACGAACCACAGCTGCGCGTCGGGCACGCCGCTCATGCCGGAGTCGGGGTCCGCGCCCATCGAGCTGGTGTTCGACGGGGAGCGCACGAAGAGCACCCAGCGCCCGTCGGGCGAGTACGACGGGTAGTAGTTGTTGCCCCCGCCCATGGCGAGGGTCGGCCCGAGCGTCCAGCCGCTGCCCGTCCGGTCGAGCCGGACGATGCGGCCGCTCGTGATGCCAGGGGTGTCGACGAGCCCGCCGAACGCGGGCGCGTCGTGCCGCGCGAACACGATGTGCTGACCGTCGGGCGAGAAGTCCGGCATCGACGCCGGCCCGCCGCCGAGGGGACCCTCGAGGACGGTGCCGGTGTTGCCGTCGCGGATGCTGAGCCCGGCGAGCGCGCTCGAGGCCATCAGCGAGGCGTCGGGCGAGAACGCCTGAAAGTTCGGCTGCTGAGGGAATCCCCCGAAGCCGCCGGAGGAGCCGAGCGACCAGAGGCGGGTCCGCGAGGCGACGTCGAAGACCTGCAGCGTCGTGGTCGGGATGTCCGTGCCGACCGCGATGCGGCGGCCGTCTCGCGAGAGCGCGTGGCAGCCGACGCACGTGCTCGCCCCGGTGCGGCCGCGGTCCAGGAAGCGCTCGGCCCGGGCGCCCGGGACGCCGAACTCGAAGCGATCGATCGTGCCGCCGCCCGCGTTCCAGTAGTAGAGGCCGCCCCGGATCGGCTCCTCGGCGACGGTGAGCCGCCGGATCCCCGAGCTGCCGACGCGTCCGTCGGGCCGCGCGCCCCGCAGCGTGTAGTTGACCGGACCCTGTCCCTGCGCCGCCGTCGCGAAGGCCTCCCAGGCCGCCCGGTCGGGCGTGAAGATGCAGCCCTCGGCGACGGCCTCCGGACAGCCGAAGTACATCCGCAGGCGGCTCGAGGGCGTCGAGAGCGCGAGCTCGAACACGGTGGCCCCCGCCGTGCGGTAGTGGAACTCGAGCTCGCCCAGGTTCGGGGGAACGACGGCGTCGTCGTCGGGGTAGACGACCTCGGGGGTGATCGTCGCGTCGTCCGCGGGCTCGAAGCGCGAGGGCGCGTCGGCCGGCGCGCCGGGGGTGACGATCACGCTGTCGAAGCGCAGGGTGAGCGAGGTCGTCGCGACGAGCGCGCCCATCGACGCGCGGATGTTGGTGCGCCCGCCGCGATCGCCCACGGACGTGAAGGTCGAGCCGGAGAACGCGCCGAGGGCCGGCACGGTGGAGACCCAGCCGACCTCGGCCGAGACGTCTCGCTCGGTGCCGTCGGCCGCGCGCAGCAGGGCGTGGTAGTCGACCGTCACCGGCCCATCGGCGAGGCTCGCCTCGAGGTCGGCGGGCTCGATGCGGAGCCCTTCGCCTGCGGTCGGGCTGCCGGCGTCCGCGCCGCCGTCGGCGCCTGGCACCACGGGGGTCGGGGTCATCCGCGTGGTGCAGCCGAGCGCCGACCACAGCAGGCAGGCGGAGAGGAGGGCGGAGCGGGGCAGGGTGGGCATGGGTTCCTCGCGCACGAAACAGGTGCGAGCGTCGAGGCTAGCAGCTTGTCGACGGGACCGCGCGCGGTGGCCCGAGCGCCAAGACGAAGGGCGATGCCCCACGCGTCGGCGTGGGCGCACCGCCCCTGGCAGGTCGTGCGTCGGTCGGCGTGGGGAGGCCCACGCCACGACCTCAGCGCATGTTGCGGCAGGTCCCCGAGAGGCAGTCCTGACCCGCGGCACAGTCCGACTGCGTGCGGCACTCCGGGGCGGTCCCGGTCGGGGCGAAGCAGAGGAAGAGCCCAGCGCCCGCGTCCCGGCAGTCCGGCAGCTGCGAGTCGATGCCCATGCACTCCGAGTCCATGGTCGAGGGGCACGGCGTGCGGCACACGCCATCGAGGCAGCGGCGTCCGGTCTGGCAGTCGCTGTCCACCGTGCAGAAGTCGGACGGCTGCCACGAGGGGTGGCAGAACGCGTCCTGGGCGCAGTACGCGCCGGACGCGCAGCCACTCGGCGCGCTCCGGCAGTCGTCGAGGCAGCGCCCGGCCACGCAGTGGGTCCCGGCGGCGCAGTCGGCCGTCGCCGCGCAGTCCGAGGCGGCGCGACAGAACCCGCCGAGGCACGCGTTCCCCGTGGGGCACTGGCCGTCGTCGGTGCAGGCGGCGCTGCAGGCGTTGTTGAGGCAGACGCTGCCGGCGGGGCAATCGCGGTCGAACTGGCAGGTGTCGCTCACGTTGCGGCACGCATCCTCGAGGCAGCGCTGCGCGGCCTCGCAATCGGTGCCCGTACGGCACGCGCCCGCGGGGCGGGGCACGCAGGTCGTCCGGAAGTCGCACCAGAACCCGCCGCTGCAGTCCCCGTCGGCGCCGCAGCGAGCGGACGCCGTGCAGGTGCCGTCGTTGCAGTACGAGCCCGCGGCGCAGTCACCGTCGGTGCGGCAGGTGCGGCTGCCCGTCACGCAGACCGACGCCTCGCAGATCTCGCCGGTCGAGCAGTCGGCATCGCCGCTGCAGCCTGGGGCAGCGACGCAGGATCCGTCGGCTTCGCAGACGAACCCCGAAGGGCAGTCGGACGTGCGGACGCAACCGCCGCCGGGCCTGTAGGGCTCGCCCGAGTAGATCGGGCAGCCGGGGAGCAGGAACACGAGCGGGAAGGCGAGGACCACGCCGCGCAGGCTCTTCATCGGGACGACTCCTTGGACGGGACAGACGGCTGCTTAGCGATGTTCATGCCATGGACCTCGTCCACGCAAGCGCGGTGCATTCGTGGGATTTTCTGGCCTGCACGCGCGAGGGCGTCAACCGGGGTTCACGGCGCGGGCGTCCTCGACGTGAAGGGGGGTTGTCGATGGGCGGTCGGGTGCAGGGGGGACGGCCGACCCGTGTCCGACCGCCTCGCTTCGGTCCGCTGCGCGCCCGTCGCGGTCGACGCCGGCCGTCGCCGCGCCCTCGGAAGGCGCTGTCGGCGCGCCCTCGGCGTCCGTCGCGTCGGGTCGGCCGACGAACCGAGGCAGCGGATCGCGCGGCGCGCCACCGACGCGCCACTCGAAGTGCAGGTGGGGACCGTGCGCGAGGCCCGTGTCGCCGACCTCGGCGATGACCTGCCCGCGCGCGACCAGCTCGCCCGCGGCGACGAGCGTGGCCCGGCAGTGGCTGTAGAGCGCGACGCTCCCATCGCGGTGCACGATGACCAGCGCGTTGCCGTACCCCCTCAGGTAGTTGTCGGAGTACACGACCAGCCCCGAGGCCGCGGCGACGATGGGCGTGCCGGGCTCGGCGCCGATGTCGACGCCCTCGTGCCTGCCCCGACCGCGCGCCCTCGCGCCGCGTCCGCGCCTCGCCCGTCGAACCCGCGCGCGAGGCGCCGCGCGTCGGGCTCCAAAGCCCCTCCAGAACCGGCCGCCACGAACCGGCCAGAGCAGGTCGTCCTCGGCGCCGCCGGGCACGGCCTCGGCCCACGCGGCCGGCGCGGCCGCGGACGTCGCCGTCCGGACCACGCGGCCGCGGTCGATGCCGAGCGCGCGCA
>CAIKNO010000431.1 GCA_903828805.1 uncultured Sandaracinus sp.
TCCGAGCGCGTCGAACGCCCGGCGCGACGCGTCCGGATCGCCCGTCCGGGTGAGCCCGCGGGCGTGGAGCTGGGCGGCGTATTGCCGCACCGGCACCGAGAGACGGGCCTCGCCCGCGAGGCGCCCGAGCCAGCCCATCATGCGGTCGGGCGCTACGTCGTTCCAGCCACGCCACAACTCGAGCAGCGGGAGCATTGCCCTCGGCGAGCGCCCGGCCCGCACGGCCTCCTCGTACCGGGCCTGCTGCCTCGCGTCGTGGGGGGGAATCGCGGCGGCGGGTCCATCCGCCCGCAGCGGGTTCGGTCCGCCCGGCGGCCAGCCCAGGGCGAGGGCCGCGAGCACGCCGAGGGCGAGGCGCACCGCGTAGGGGGGGAGGCGCAGCGCGTGCGCGGACTTCCGATGAGCGAGCAAACGGCGCCTCCTGGGCGTGGTGGGGGGCTGCGGCCCGCGCGTGCGCGCGGCGCGCCCCCTCGAAAACTGCGGCGACCTTAGATGTGACGTCGGGACTGGACAAGTTCGGGGGCGCGGATGTTCCCGTTCATCCGCGACAGCGGACGAGGCCGCGCTATAGTCCGCCGCCTCCGATGCTCTCCGGTCTGCTGCGCACGATGCGGCCCCATCAGTGGGTCAAGAACCTGTTCGTGCTCGCGCCCCTGGTCTTCGCCCGGGAGCTCTTCGAGCCGGCCGCCGCGTTGCGTGCGTTCGCGGGGTTCGTGGCGTTCTGCATCCTGGCCGGGTCGGTCTACGTGCTGAACGACCTGGTCGACGTCGAGGCCGACCGGGTCCATCCCGTGAAGAAGCACCGGCCGATCGCCAGCGGCCGGATCACCGTGCCCCAGGCGCGCGGCGCGTTCGTGGTGCTCGTGTCGCTGGCGCTCGGCTCCGCGCTCGCGCTGGGTCTTCCCTTCTTCGGGGCGGTCGCCGCATACCTCGTCCTGCAGTTGCTGTACTCGTTCCGCCTCAAGAAGGTGGCGTACCTGGACGTGCTCTGCATCGCGCTCGGCTTCGAGCTCCGGGTGCTGGCGGGGTCGTTCGCGGCGCGGGTTCCGGCGTCGGCCTACCTGCTCGTCGTCATGTTCCTGCTGGCGGCGTTCCTCGGCCTCGGAAAGCGGGCCCACGAGCTTGCGGCGCTCGCGCTGCGCTCGGGCGGCGCGCCGGGTCAGACGCGGGCGGCGCTGCGTGCCTACGACCTGCGGACCCTGACGCCGCTGCTCTACGCGACCGGCGCCGCGACGGTGCTGACCTACGTCGTCTACACCCTCGATCCCCGGACCGTCGAGCAGCTCGGGACGCAGTACCTGCCCCTGTCGGCGCTCTGCACCTTCTTCGGGGTCGCCCGCTTCGTGCACCTCGTCCGGCGCAAGGCGGATGCCGAGAGCCCGACCGACGCGATGCTCCGCGACTGGCCGTTCCTCGGGAACCTCGGGCTGTGGGCCGCAGCGGTCGTCGCGATCGTGTACTTCACCTGAAGGGTCGGGTCGCCGCGCCTTTCGTGCCCATGTGCAGGCTGGTAGCCTGTGGAGATCTCGATGGAACTCGCCACGGACCGACCGATCCCTGCCTCTGCGCGCCCGAGTGCCGCGGCGGGGTTCCAGCCGCGCTTCCAGACCCTGGTCGAGATCTACGAGCACGCCGTCACCTCGTTCGCAGACCGTCCCCTCTTCGGCGTGAAGCGCGAAGGCGTCTGGCGCTGGATGAATTACCGAGATTTCGCGGCGAAGACCGACGCCCTCCGCGCGGGTCTGGCGGGGCTCGGCATCGGGTCCGGGGACCGGGTCGCGATCATCTCCAACAACCGCCCCGAGTGGGCGGTCGCGGCCTACGCGACCTACGGGTGCGGCGCGGCGTTCGTCCCGATGTACGAGTCCCAGGTGCCCGACGAGTGGGAGTACATCCTGGCCGACTGCGGCGCGAAGGCGGTCGTCTGCGCCCACGCGAAAATTCGGGATGCCTTGCTGGAGATGAAGCCGAGGCTGCCCTCCCTGGAGCACATCCTCGTGCTCGAGGGGGGTCCCAAGGAGGGCACGACGACGTGGAGCGCCCTCGAGGAGGCGGGGCGCGCGAAGAAGGTCCCGGTGATGCATCCCGCGCCGTCCGATCTCGCGGGGTTGATCTACACCTCGGGGACGACCGGCAAGCCGAAGGGCGTGCGGCTCTCGCACGCGAACCTCGCCTACAACGTGAGCGCCATCCACGAGGTCTTCCCGATGTCGACGGAGGATCGCTCGCTCTCGTTCCTGCCCTGGGCGCACAGCTTCGGGCAGACCGTCGAGCTGCACGACTTGTTCTCGATGGGCGCGTCGATGGGCATCGCGGAGAGCGTGGACAAGATCGTCGACAACCTCCGCGAGGTGAAGCCCACGCTGCTGATCAGCGTGCCGCGGATCTTCAATCGCCTCTACGATCGCATCCAGAAGCAGCTCGCCGACGCCCCGACCTACCGACAGCGGATCTTCCAGGGCGCCCTGGCGAATTCGGCGCTCCGCAAGAAGCTCGGCGAGGAGCGGCGCACCAGCGGCTTCGCGGAGTTCAAGCACCGCGTCTTCGACCGGGTCGTGTTCCAGAAGGTGCGCGAGAGCCTCGGGGGCCAGCTCCGCTACGCGTTCTCCGGAGGCGCAGCGATCTCCCGGGAGGTCGCGGAGTTCATCGATCACGTCGGCATCACCGTCTACGAGGGCTACGGCCTCACCGAGACCTCTCCGATCGCGACGGCGAACTGGCCGGGCGCCCGCAAGATCGGCACCGTCGGCAAGGCGATCCCGGGCGTGCGGATCACCATCGATCCCGGCACGGCCGCCGACGGGCGGGACGGCGAGATCATCGTCCACGGCCACAACGTGATGCAGGGCTACCACCACCTCCCCGAGGAGGACGCGAAGGTCTTCACCACCGAGGGCGGCTTCCGCACCGGCGACATGGGGCACCTCGACGACGAGGGCTTCCTCACGATCACCGGCCGCATCAAGGAGCAGTACAAGCTGGAGACCGGCAAGTACGTCGCGCCCTCGCACCTCGAGGATCAACTCAAGCTCTCGCCGTTCATCGTCAACGCGTTCCTCTACGGCGAGAACAAGCCGTACAACGTCGCGCTGATCGTCCCCGACCTCGAGGAGGTGTCGCGCTGGGCGAAGGCCCAGGGGATCACGGCGAAGGGGGACGCGCTCCTGCAGCATCCGAAGGTCGAGGCGCTGCTGCGCGACGAGGTGGACAAGCACTCCGCCGAGTTCAAGCAGTTCGAGAAGATCAAGAAGCTGAAGCTCATCGGCGAGGACTTCACGCAGGACAACGGCATGCTGACGCCGAAGCTCTCGCTGAAGCGGCGCGTCGTGCGCGAGCGCTGGAACGACGTGCTCCAGGGACTCTATCGTTGACCGCGCCCGGGGGGCGACGCCCCCTCGCGCGCCATGACCTACCCGCGCCGCGGCCCCGCCACTCTGGCGCGGCCCCGGAGCGACCCAGCAGGCGGACCCTTCGATGACACAGCGGCCTCACGACGTGGTGGTGTTCGGCGCGACCGGTTTCACCGGCGGGCTCGTGTGCAATTACCTGGCGAAGCACGCCCCCGAAGGGACCCGGTGGGCGGTGGCCGGGCGCGACGCCGCGCGGCTGCACGCCCTCGTCGCGCGGCTGCACACCCTCGTCGAGCGGCGTGGCGCCGAGGCGGTGCCGCCGACGGGCATCGTCGTGGCGGACGTCGACGACCCGGCCTCGTTGCTCGCGATGGCGGCCTCGACGCGGGTCGTCCTGACCACCGTCGGCCCTTACGCGCTCTACGGTGAGCCGGTCGTCCGCGCCGCGGTCGAGGGCGGCGCGGACTACGTCGACATCACGGGCGAGCCGGACTTCGTGGACATGCTGCTCGACAAGTACGACGCCCCGGCCCGCGAGCGGGGTCTGCGGCTGGTGCCCTGCTGCGGGTTCGACAGCATCCCCCACGACCTCGGGGCGCTCTTCACGGCGCAGCAGCTGCCGCATGGCGTGCCGATGCAGATCTCGGGCTTCGTGCGGTCCAAGGGCACGTTCTCGGGGGGGACGTGGCAGTCGGCGATCCGAGGCATGTCCCGCATGCGGGAGATGGGGAAGGCCTCCAGGCGGCCCCGCCTCTCGGACGCGTCGCGCATCGCTCGCGGAGAGCCCCAGCGGATCCGATGGGTCGAGCCGCTGCGGAGCTGGGGCGTGCCCTTGCCGACCATCGATCCGGTGATCGTGCTGAGGTCGGCGCGTGCCCTCGACGTGTTCGGCCCCGACTTTCGGTACGGCCACTACGCGCGGGTGAAGCACTTGCCGACGGTGGTGCTCGGCATCGGTGCGGTCGGTGCGCTCGCCGCGCTCGCGCAGTTCGGGCCGACCCGGGATCTGCTGCTCAAGGTGCGCAAGCCTGGCGAAGGCGCCAGCGCCGAGGAGCGCGCCCGCGCATGGTTCGAGGTGACCTTCCTCGGGGAGGCGGGCGGCGTCCGCGTGGTCACGACGGTGCGCGGGGGCGACCCCGGCTACGACGAGACCTCCAAGATGATCTCCGAGGCGGCGTTGAGCCTCGTGCACGACCGCGCCCACCTCGCGCCGAAGCACGGCGTGCTGACGACCGCCGTGGCCTTCGGTGACACGCTCCGCGGCCGGCTCGAGCGGGCGGGGATGAAGTTCACGGTCGAGTCCCGCAGCTGAGCGTCGCCCGGGGGTCCGGCATGCGTGGCGTCGAGGGTGATGCGCGGAAGGGCGGCGGGCGCCTTCGTGTCCTCGCGGTCGCGACGTTCGTGGCGGTCCTGCTCGGCCGGCCCGTCCCAGCGGTGCATGCCGACATGCGCATGGAGGCACGCAGCCTCTACCGTCGTGGGCTGGCGCAGCTTCAGGCCGGCGAGACGGACGCGGGTCTCGCTGCGCTCGCCGAGGCGTACGCGATCTTGCCTCGGCCCGCGGTGCTCGCCGCCTTGGGGCGCGGGTACGCGGCGGCCGGGCGGCTCGAGGAGAGCGTCGATGCGCTCGAGGGCTACCTCGGGAGCGATCCCGACGACGGCCCCGCCGTCGAGCGCGAGCTCGCCGCGTTGCGGGCGCGCATCGAGGCGCGGCAGGCCGCGCTCCGCGCGGAGGCGGAGGCCGCGACGGCGTTGCGCGAGCTCGCGGTCCGTGCCGCCCGGGCCGCCGAGCCCACCCTCGCATCGACAGAAGAGCTGCAGGCCCTCGAGGGCGCGGCGGAGCAGACCGAGGCCCTGGCCGATGCGACCCAGCTCGCACGCTACCGGGAGCGCGCGCTCCGGTTGCGAGGGCTCGCCTCGACCTTCCGGGCCCGGAGCGCGACGGTGCAGGAGGCGCAGGCCGCGGCGAGGCCGTCATCGGACTCGGCGGCGGTGCCGACCCGCCCGGGGCGAGGGCCGGCGTTCGCGGGGGTGATCCTCGACTCACCCACGCCGCGGCCGCCCTACGAGGAAGAGGTCGTCGCCGCGTGGCCGGCCCCGTGGGCCCGGGGATTCTCCGACGTCGGTCGCGGACCCCGGCTGCGGGCGCCCGCCGCGGTCTCGGTGGTGTCGGCCCAGGACCTGCGTCTCTCGGGGAGCTTTGAGCTGGCGGCGATGCTGCGACGGGTCCCCGGCGTGTCGGTGCGCACCCTCGCGGCCGGAGATCTGCAGCTCGGCATGCGGGGCCCCGGCGACCTGCAGACGAACCGGGTCGCGGTGCTCGTCGACGGTCGCGCGGTGGCGGTCGAAGGGCTCGGCACGGTGCTGTGGTCCATGCTCCCGGTGGGTGCGGGGGACCTCGAGCGGGTCGAGGTCGTGCGGGGCTCGTCCTCCGTGCTCGCGGGCTCCGGGGCCACGAGCGGCGTGGTGAACCTCGTCACCCGCGCGCCCGGGGACGGGCCGGGATGGCTCGCGGCCGGGGTGGGCAACGCCGGGCAGGTGAGCCTCTCGGCGGGGGTCCATGCGCGGCACGGGCCGCTCGGCATCCGCGTCGGCGGCGGCCTGTGGGGCGCCGACGCCTTTGCTTCCAGCGCGGGTTCGGGCGCCGGCGCGTCCGTCCCCGCGCCGTGGTCGACAGGGTCGGGGACCCGGAGGGTGCAGGCCGGGGCGGAGGCTTCGCTCCGGCTCGACGCGGGGGCGCGCTTGCGGGCCGGCGTGGGCCTCGCGACCGGCGACGTCACGCTGCACACAGGGTTGCCGGTGCGGGCCCTTGCCGGCCGCAGCATGCTCGTCGCGCAGAGCTTCGTCGGGCTCGACACGGCGTGGGGGCTCGCCGCCCAGGTGGTCTGGAACCGCGCCGAGGGCACCCTCGACGGGTCCGCCGACGTCGCCGCGTCCGCTCCGCTTCAGAGCGCGCTGCGCCGCTCCGATGGGGTCGATGCCGAGGTGGCGTACCGGGGCGCGTTCGCCGCGTTCGGGATGGAGCACCGGGTGCTGTCGGCGCTTCGTTACCATCTGCGCGAGGTCGTGTGGGACTGGCTCGCAGGGGGGGGCGTCCGCCAGCACGGAGGCGCGGTGGTCGTCGAGGACACGGTGCGGGTGGCGGAGCCCGTTCGGCTGGTGATGTCGGCCCGCGGTGATCTCGACCCGGTCGTCGGTCCTCAGTTCTCGCCGCGGGGCGTGTTGCTCGTGCATCCGACCTCGGGCCAGACCCTGCGCGTCGCCGGGAGCGCGTCGTTTCGCGCCCCTTCGGTGCTCGAGACCGCGGCCGAGTTCGCGCTCCCGAACGACGCGGCGGAGATGCCGACGCGGGTCTTTGGGCAGGCGGGGTTGCGTCCCGAGCGGCTCGTCGCGGTCGAGCTGGGCTCGACCACGCAGCTCGGCGAGACGTGGACCCTCGAGCTGTCGGCGTACTACCAGGTCGCGCTGGGGTCGCTCCGGGTGCGCGAGGTGACGCGTGTCGAGCCGGGGGCCGCCCTCGGTGTGGGGGCCGACGCGGAGGCGTTCCAGCACGCCGGGGCCGAGCTCTCGGTGCAGGGCTCGCCGGTCTCGGGGCTCGACCTTCGGGCCTCGTATGCGCTGCACCACACCGACCACTTCGCCGGTCCACGGGGCCGCTTCTCGGACGACGCGTCCGCGGCCCAGCACGCCGCGCAGGCGGGGGTGCAGTACCGGGCCCCGTTCGGACTCACGGTCGCGGTCGATGCGGCCTATCAGGGCGCGCAGCGCTGGGTCTTGCCCGGGTTCGAGCCGGTCACATCGACGCTCAGCGATCAGGCGTGGTCGTTGCCCGCCTACGTCGTGCTCGACGCGAGGGTCGGGTACCGATGCCTCGGCGACGCGCTGGAGCTGGCGCTGCTGGGGACGAACCTCGTGGACGACGGACATCGCGAGCACCCGCTCGGTCCGGCGCTGGATCGCCGGGTGATGGGCTCGGTCACGGTTCGTTTTTGAAGAATCCGGCGCCGTCTTCACCCGGACCCGACCGGGCGAAGGCGCTTCCTCCTCGCCGTCACGCGCGACGGAGGGTAGAGGGTGGGGGTCACCGGAACGGAAGGGTCCGATCCGGCGCAGGGTTCTTCGGGAGGCGCGGGCGCGTGAGGGAGCGGTCGAAGCGGGTCGTCGTGCCCGGCAACCACGACGGTGTGCACCTGGGACATCGGGCCCTGCTCGGGCAGGCGCGCGCCCGTGCGCAGGCCGACGGGTGGGAGGTGGCGGCGCTGACGTTCGACCCTCATCCGCTGGCCGTGCTGGCACCCGAGCGTGCGCCCGTGCCGTTGACGATGATCGGCCGTCGATGTGAGCTGCTCCGGCAGGCCGGCGCGGACCTGGCGCTCATCGAGCGCTTCGATTCTTCCTATGCGGCGCAGAGCGCTTCGCAGTGGGTCGAGCAGGTGCTCGTCGGGCAGCATCGCGCAGGTGCGGTCGTGGTGGGCCCCGACTTTCGATTCGGCGCGGGCCGGGCCGGGGATCTCCAGCGCTTGAGGGAGATCGGCGGGCCCGTCGGGCTCGAGGTGCTCGTCGCGGAGGCGGTGCTGGTCGATGGAGAACGGGCGAGCTCCACCCGCGTCCGCCGACTGGTCGCGGCCGGGGACGTCGAGGCTGCGCGGGCGCTCCTCGGTCGACCCCACGAGGTCGAGGGCACGGTCGTGCACGGACACCATCGGGGACGCACGCTCGGATTCCCGACCGCCAACCTCGACCCCGACCCGGTGCTCGCGCCCGCGGATGGGGTGTACGCGGTCCTCGCGCGCGTGCTCGATGACGCCGGGGCGACCACGTGCATGCTCGGCGTGGCCAACCTCGGCACGCGGCCCACGTTCGCCGCGGGGCGCTCGCTCGAGGTTCACTTGCTCGATGTCGACCGCGACCTCTACGGCCGTCGGCTGCGCGTCGGTTTCGTGGCGAGGCTCCGTGGCGAGCAGAAATTCGACGGGATCGAGGCCCTCGGGGCACAGATCCGACTCGACGCGGCGGCGGCCCGTGCGCGACTCTCGCGCGAGGGCACGCTCGACGTGCTTCTCTGAGCTGCCTGTGCAGGGCGGCCTCGGGGCCGAAGGACGAAGGCGATGTCGCGGACGCGCACGTGGATCGACATGGTGGTGGACACGGTGCGGAGCGTCGTTCTGCCGAGCACGGAGCGTCGTCCGGAGCGGGCCCCGTTCGTGGGTGAGGTCGGGGGAGCGGGTCCGGGCGAACGCGTGGGAGACGCGCCCCGCACCGGGTCGGATCGGCTCGAATCTTCGTCCGTGGACGGCCCGGCGCCGGAGGGTCCGTCGCTGGACGCCGAGGCGCGCGCGCGGCTCGACGAGCCCAGCTTCTTCGGGCTGGACGTGAGGGACGGCGCGGCCGTGTCGGTCGTCTGGCGCGCGTCCGAGGATGCGATCGCGGGCGCGCGGGCGATCGGCGACGGCGCGCTTCACCTCTTGGTCGTTCGGGTTCGATGGGACGACGACGACGACGGGCCGCAGGTGCAGCGGTCCGACCTCGGTCCCGTCGCCGCCGAGGGGGGCCGCGTGCTCGAACCCCGCGCCGCGGGCGAGCATCTGGTGGTGTCGCTCGGGCTCGCGAAGGGCGAATCGTTCGTGTCGGTGGTCCACGGCGCGCTCGGTTGACGCCTTTCGGCGCGCTCGGCGGACGGCGTCCGCCGCGGCGTTCACGTCCTTCGCCGGCGCGGCGGGTCGAAGGTCGCAACGGGGGCCGGTTCGCGCCGATGTCGCCCCCGAAGCGAGGTGGCGATGCGGCGCATTCATCGGGTCGGCCAGGGTTCGCGGGCGGGTGTGTCGTGGTGCGCGAGGGCGTCCGGATGGGCGGTGCTCTCGGGCTGTGCATCGCTCGCCCATGCGGTGCCGGCGCTCTCGGTCGAGGCGAGCGCGACCCGCACGCTCTCGCGGAGCGAGGGGTCCGAGGTCGACGCGACGGGCTGGGCGTGGACGCTCGGGGCGGGGCTCACGGGCCACACGGACGCGGTCAGGACCGGCGCGATGGGCGCGGCGCCCGAGGGTGGGCGCGCCCGCCCTGCATCGGGCGACTCCGCGGCCGCCCACTCCGCGTCGGGGGAGTCTGCCGCCGCCCACTCCGCGGCCCTGCCGTGCACCTGGACCCTGCTCTGCGCATGGGAGCGGCACGCGCGCGACGCCGCGCTCGCGCGGGCCCATCGCGCATGGCGCGCCGAGCGTCGGGCGGAGCGACCGCGATGAGCACCGCCCGCTCCGAGGCGCGCATCGTTCTCGTGTTCGTCACGCTCGTCGCGGGCTTCCTCGCCTCGAACGCCGCGCACGCGCAACGGACAGCGGAGGCCGTGGACGCGGGGCGGCTCGCGCGTGCCATCGCGCTGCATGCCCACGAGCCTGGCGTCGACGCGGTCGTGCGCGCCGCGCTCTCGGTGCACCGCTTCGACCCCGAACGGACGCGCGAGGCCGCCGAACGCGCGCGGCTCGGCGGGCTCTTGCCGCAGGCGCGGCTGGAGATCCGTCGAGGGCAGGTCCTCGACCTCTCGGCCCTCTCGGGGACGACGGGTGACCGCA
>CAIKNO010000432.1 GCA_903828805.1 uncultured Sandaracinus sp.
CCGATCTCCGGTTCGATGAGGCGGCGATGAAGGCGGTCCTCTTCGACCTCGACGGAACCCTCGTCGACAGCCTCGCGGACATCGGGGGCGCGATGAACCACGTGCTCGGCGAATTCG
The DNA here is from genome assembly GCA_903828805.1 of uncultured Sandaracinus sp. Taxonomy (GTDB): domain Bacteria; phylum Myxococcota_A; class Polyangia; order Polyangiales; family Sandaracinaceae; genus Sandaracinus. Next base: position 118 of record CAIKNO010000432.1, read on the forward strand.
GCCGCGCGCCGTTGCCGCTCGTGGCCTACCGCGCGCTCGTCGGGTACGGCGCGGGCGAGCTCGTGAGCGGCGCCCTCTCGTTCCATCGCGAGGCGTCCGCGGGCGACGACGCCTTCCGGGCCCAGGTGCTCGAGCGCTACCGCGCGCGCTATGCAGCGCACCTCGTGGTCCACTCCGCGCCCTACGCGGGCATCGTCGCGCTGCTCGAAGGTCTCGAGGCGCGCGGCATCCCCAAGGCGGTCGTGACCAACAAGCCGCACGCGCTCTCGGTGACGATGGTCGAGGCCCTGTTCGGGGGCTTCTCGTGGGCGGCCGTCGTCGGCCAAGAGGCCGGGCGGCCGCACAAGCCAGATCCGGCGGGCGCGCTCGAGGTGGCGGGCGCGCTCGGGGTTCCGCCCGGCGCTTGCGCGTTCGTGGGCGACAGCGACACGGACATGAAGACCGCGGTGCGGGCGGGGATGATCGGGGTGGGTTGCGCGTGGGGGTTCCGGGATCGGGCGGAGCTCGAGGCGCACGGCGCCACGCACGTGCTCGCACACCCGCTCGACCTGCTGTCCCTGCTCTGAGGGGGCGCCGGACCGGTCGAGACGGGCTTGGCCGTCGCGGTCTCGGTCGTGCGCGGGGTCATGCTATCGTCGCGGCCGCTCGGAAGGAGTCGACGTGCAGGACTATCAAGAAGCGATGCTCAAGGCGCTGGTGGCGGTGGCGTGGGCGGACGGCCGGGTCGACGGCGAGGAGAGCGAGGTCATCGAGGCGCTGATCTCGTCGTTCGAGCTCGGTCCGACGGACGCCCAGTCGATCCGGGACTATGCCCGCACGAAGCGGTCGCTCTCGGACGTGGCGCTGACGGAGCTCTCGGCGAGCGACCGACGCCTGCTCTTGCAGCACGCGGTGATCCTCACGTACATCGACGGCGAGCAGACCGATCGCGAGCGCGAGGTCCTCGGCGACCTGGTCAAGACGCTGCGCCTGCCCGAGGAGGAGGCCGGCCTGCTGGTCGCCGCCGCCGATGCGCGCGCGCGCCGACTCGTGTCGTTGCTGTAGGCGCCGGGAGCGCTCGTGCCCATGAAGCTCTACTCCACCCCGACGTCGCCCTTCGTCCGCAAGGTGCTCGTCGCCGCCCATGAACTCGGGCTGGCAGACCGGATCGAGACGGTGTTGCTGAGGCCGTCGCCGACGGCCGCCGATCCGCGCCTCTCGCGGGACAACCCGCTCTCCAAGATTCCTGCCCTGGTGCTCGACGACGGCGCATCGCTCTACGACTCGCCGGTGATCTGCGAGTACCTCGACGCCCTCGCGGGGGGCGGGATGCTCGTGCCGGCGGCGGGCCCTGCGCGGTGGGACGTGCTGCGCACCCAGGCGCTCGCGGATGGCATCCTCGATGCGGCGATCCTCGTGTTCTACGAGCGGCAGTTCCGCCCGGCCGAGCTCCACTGGGACGCATGGCTCGCGGGGCAGACGCAGAAGGCGTTGCAGGGGCTCGACGCCCTCGAGGCCCAGGCGGCCGGGTTCTCGGCCGCGCCGGACGTGGGCCAGATCGCGGCGGCGTGCGCCCTCGGCTGGCTCGAGTTCCGCGCGCCCTTCGGAGACGTGCGCGCGGGGCGTCCCGCGTTGACGGCTTGGTTCGAGCGGTTCTCGTCACGGCCCTCGATGGCGGCGACGGCCCCGCACGCCTGAGGGGATGGCGCGTGGACGTGCGACCGGCGTCGTTGCGCGTGCTGCTGCTGGACGTGGGCAACACGCTGGCGTTCCTCGACATGGAGGCCGTCGCGCAGGTCGCCGCGCGCGAGGGCAGCCCCGTGCCGGTCGAGGCGCTCGCCCGCGTGGAGGGGCGCGCCAAGCGGCGCTACGAGGCGCTGATGGCGGCGGGCGTGTCGCACGAAGAGGGCTGGGGCCTCTACCTGATCACGCTGCTCGAGGAAGCCGGCGTCGGGGCGGACGCGGCCCGCGCCCTGGTGGGCCCGCTGCGCCGCGCGCACGACGTGCTCAACCTCTGGCGGCGCGTGCCACCGGAACTGCGGGCGGCGCTCGATCGCGCGCGCGCGTCGGGGCTCCGACTCGCGATCGTGTCGAACTCGGAGGGCATGCTGCCGCAGCTGCTGGCGCACGTCGGGCTCGCGGAAAGCTTCGAGCTCGTCGTCGACTCGCACCACGAAGGCGTGCGCAAGCCCGACCCGGAGATCTTCCGGCGCGCGCTCCATCGGCTCGGGGTCGCGCCCGAGGAGGCGGTGTACCTCGGCGACATTCCCGGGGTCGACGTCGTCGGCGCGAACGCGGCGGGCATCGACGCGGTCCTCGTCGATCCTTTCGATTTCTATCCCGACCACGCAGGTCCCAGGGTGCCCTCCGTGGCCGCGTGGGTGGACGCCTACCTCGACGCGACCGCGCACGCCTGAGCGTTCGTCCTCCGCTGTTGAGGAGGGCTCGGCGAAGGAAGACGCGCGAGCGCAGCGGCTTCGAGGGCAGACGCCGTTGAAGGAAGACGCCTCGAGGGCAGACCTCAGCGCGGGCGCTGGGCGCCCTGCTGGATCGCGGAGCGCAGCTGGGGCTCCTCGAAGCCGACGATGACCCGACCATCGACGTCGAACGTCGGCAGCGTGCGCTGCGGGTTCAGCATCTGGAGCTGCGCGAGGGCGCCCTGGCGCTGGTCGACGTCGACCTCGTGGAACGTGATGCCCTGGTCGTGCATCCACGCCTTGGCCGTGCGGCACGCGCCGCACCAAGCGGCGCTGTACATCTCGATCGACACGTGCCGGCTCGCGTCGGCGAGCGTCATCGGCGGGCCCCCGGCCGAACCCTGGCGGCCGGGCCCCGCGGCGGCATGGACCGCCGTGTCGGCCACGATCGAGGCGTGGCCTGGGCGGACCCCGCGGCGCGCGGCCATCACGGTCACGCCGCCCACCGACACGAGCGCCACCAGCAACCCGAGCACGACGGGGCGAGCGGTCTTCTGCGGGGCAGCGTTCACGGCCGGACAGTGACACGGTGCGCCCGCACCGTCGACCGGTCGGCATGGGCGCCCCGCGTGGAATCGCCGCTCAGCGCGTCCCGGTCCTCAGCGCGAGCCGCCACAGCGAAAGCGCGGCGAGCGCCAGCGTGGTGGCGACGAGCCGTCCGGGCACGTGCGCGCCGGGGGTGCCGGTCAGCGCCGGGAGGGAGACCAGGGTCGGCGGCAAGAGGAGCGGCACGGCGTTGAAGCCGCCGTGGAACGCGATGCCCGGGAGCATCGAGCGGGTCCGCACCGCGAGGGCCCCGAGGATCAGACCCGCCACCGAGGCGACGAGGGCGACGGCGGGATCGAGGTGGAACGCGCCGAAGAGCGCGGCGCTGAGCACGACCGCGCCGATCGTCCCGAAGCGCGGACGGAGCGCGGGCAGGAAGAGCCCGCGGAAGAGCGTCTCCTCGGCGCCCGCGGCGACGGCGATCACCGAGAACGGCACGCTGAAGGCCCGCCATGGAGAGTCGATCCGGGTGAGCGCGGCGACGTGGCGGGCGGCCTCGGCGTCACGGCCGAGACCCGGGAAGAGGGTGCTCAACTGGACCGAGAGCTCGACGAGCGGCAGGTGCATCGCCATTCCGGCGAGCAGCGCGAGGAGCGCCACGTCGACCGGCACGGCCCGCGCCGTCAGCGCCTCGCGCAGAGGAAGGCTCCCGTGGGCGAGGCGGGCCCCTGCCCACGTCACGAGCCCGACCGCGACGAGCTCCGCGAGCGCGGGTCCGAGCGGCTCGCCCGTCACACGGCGGAGCCCCTCGGCGTGGTCGAGGCCGTGCACCGCGCCGCGGAGCGCCGCGCCGAAGTGCAGCATCGCCGACATCAGCACGAACGCGGCCACCATCAGCGAGACGGCCTGCGCGACCGAGAGCCGTCCACGCCCGTCCGCGTTCATCGCCGCGCGACCATGACACGGGCCCCCTCGCCGCGCATGGACGCGGGGATTCCGACCCTGCGCGCTGCCCGGGCCGTCCCGCCGTGCCGCGCCTGGACGCGTCGGATAGACTCCCGGCCTCCATGCCGTCTCTTCGCGCGCTCCGCACGTCGTCGCTTCCCTGGATCCTCGTGCTCGCGGCGTGCGGCGGCACCGCGCCCCGCGTGCTCGATGCCCGGCGTGCGCGGCTCGACGCCGACGCGGCGTTCGACGAGGCCCGGCGTGCGTATTCGGTCCTCGCCCCGGACGCGCCCGGGCGGGCCGCCGCGCGGGCGTCGCTGCTCGAGCACCTCGCCGCCGGCACGGAGGAGGTCCTCGCCGGCGACGACTACGACGCCGTCGTCCGGCACCTCGCCCGCATGACGGAACTCTTCGCGCCGTCCGAGCTGGCCCAGGGGGCTGCGCTCCCTGCGGCCCTCGGACCGCTCGTGCGCTTCGTCGCGGACCGAAGCGCACGGCGCGGCGACGAGGCGCGGGCGATGGCGGCGCAGCTGCTGTGGTCTCGCCTCGAGCCCGAGGACGCCTCGCATGCGGAGGAGTACCAGCGCATCGCGGCGTGGGGTCGCGAGGTCCGGTGGGCCCCGGGAGGCCAGCGCGGCGCGGCGTTCTTCGAGGTGGCCCCGGAGCTCTTCGAGGTGTGGGAGGAGCACGCGCGTCTGACGCCCTCGCCCGAGGTGCTGGACCGCCTCGCGACGCTGCACGTCGAGTTCCGCGACCTCGTGTTCGGATCGGCCCTGCCGCGGGCGTTCCGTGCGTCCGAGCGGGTGTCGATGCCCGACGTGCGCATGGCGCGCGTGCTGACCGACCGGCTCCCGCTCGAGGTCGCCGCCGTCTACCTGCGGGTCGGAGACCTCCCCGAGGCGGCGCGTCGCGTGGGTCAGCTCGGAGACCTGCACGGCCTCGAAGGGCGCCTGCGGGCGCTCATCGACGCGGCGGCGCTCCCGGGGCCCGAGGGCGCGGACGCGCTGGTGGAGCTCGCCGGGGGCTACGAGCGGGCCCGGCCCGAGGTGGCCATGGCGCTCGCGCGGGTCGGGCGCCGGGTTCACCCGACCGACGCGCGCTTTCCGCTCGCGCTCGCGCGGCTCTCGCTCGCCGACGACCAGGCCGCCGACGCGACGGCCTGGTACGCCGAGGCCGTGGAG
>CAIKNO010000433.1 GCA_903828805.1 uncultured Sandaracinus sp.
GGTGCCCTGCAGGAACATCACGGGAACGCCTGCGGGTGGGACCACCCCGAGCGCATCGCGGTAGCGGCCGGTGTCCTCGACGGCGATGAAGCGGGCCTGCCCGGCGATGCGCACCTCGGCGATGCGGCGGCTGCGGAGCAGCGCCTCGAGGAAGCCCTCGACGTCCGTGGAGGGAAGGTCCACCCGCGCGTCGAGCTCGTCCCGCGAGAGGTCTCCGAGGCTCCACAGCAGGTCGTGAAGGTCCTCGGCCTCCAGGCATCGAGCCTTCGGCTCGAGCCGCTGCAATCGCCGCTCGCACGCCTCGAGCGATGCGACGTCGAAGAGCTCCCGCAGCTCGGCTTCGCCCAGCAGCGCCTTGAGGCGACTGTGATCGAGGGTCAGCGCGCGTGCGCGGCGTTCGCTCGGCGGGGTGTCGGCGTCGTAGAGGAAGTTCTGGGCATACGAGAAGAGGAGCGAGGCGGAGAAGGGCGAGGCATGGCGCGTCTCGACGTGGGTGACTCGGATCTCGCGGCTGCGCACCCGTCCGAGCACGCGCCCGAGCGAGGGCAGATCGAAGACGTCTCGGAGGCACTCGCGGTACGTCTCGAGCACGATGGGGAACGACGGGCTCGTCAGGGCCACGGCGAGCAGATCCTGAGAGCGCTTGCGCTGGGCCCAGAGCGGCGTGCGGCGTTGCGGCGAGCGCCTCGGCAGCAGCAACGAGCGCGCGGCATTCTCGCGGAAGCGCGCCGCGAAGAGCGAGGTGGTCGCCAGCTGACCGATCAAGAGATCTTCGATCTCTTCCGGTTCGGGGAAGAGCACCGAGAGGTCCGGGAGGGTCTCGAGGTCCGGCAGACGGAAGGCGAAGCCGTCGTCGCTCCAGACGATCTCGATCTCGCCGGGCACCTGGGCGCGCAGGCGGCCCTGCACCGCCGCGGCCCACGGCGCATGCACCCGCGCGCCGAACGGCGACAGCACGCACACCCGGAGATCACCGATCTCGTCACGAAACCGCTCGACCACGATCGCGCGATCGGAGGGGACGTCGCCCGTCGCCCGACGCTGCTCGTCGAGCCAGGTGACGAGGACCTGCGCGGCTTCGGGTTCGAGGCGGGCCCGGGTCACGAGGTGCTCGACCGCGGCCTCCGCGTTCATGTCCAGCAGGGATCGGGTCAGGGCACCGACGGCCTCGCCGAGCTCCGCGGCGCGCCCCAGCTGATCGCCCCGCCAGAACGGCATCCGCCCGGCCTGTCCTGGGGCTGGTGAGACGAGCACGCGGTCGTGGGTGATCTCCTCGATGCGCCAGGCCGAGGCCCCGAGCACGAAGACCTCGCCCGGGCGCATCTCGAGGACCATCTCCTCGTCGAGTTCGCCGACGCGGGCGCTGGTGCGTCCGGCGCGCTCCGCGCCCGCGAGGAAGACCCCATAGAGGCCGCGGTCGGGGATCGTGCCGCCGTTGAGGATCGCCAGTCGCTTGGCGTGGCGCCGCGGGGTCACGCGCAGGCCGCCCGCGTCGCGGGTCAGGCTGGGACGCAGGTCCGAGAGTTCGTGGGTGGGGAAGCGGCCCGTGGCGAGATCGACGAGGCTCTCGAACACCTCGCGGCCGAGCTCTTCGAAGGGCGCGGCGCTGCGGACGATGCGCCACAGCACCTCGAGCTCCTCGATGCCCGAGGCCACGGCCGCGACGATCTGCTGGGCCGCGACGTCGAGCGGCCGGCGTGGATAGCGCGTCTCTTCGACGAGGCCTGCTTGCATGCGGGACGTCACCGCGGCGCAGGCGAGCAGGTCCGAGCGGAACTTGGGGAAGATGATCCCCTTGGAGGTTCCTTCCACGTGGTGCCCTGCGCGACCCACGCGCTGCAGGCCGGAGGCCACGGATGGGGGCGCCTCGATCTGAACGACGAGATCGACCGCGCCCATGTCGATGCCGAGTTCGAGCGTGCCGGTGGCGACCAGCGCCGGGAGCTGTCCCGCCTTCAGCATCTCCTCGAGCTCGAGGCGCTGCTCGCGCGATACGGAGCCGTGATGGGCGCGGGCGATCGGGCGTCCCGCCACGTCGTTCAGCGCGCCGGCGAGCCGCTCTGCGAGCCTCCGGCTGTTGGTGAACACGAGCGTCGAGCGGTGCGCGTCGATGAGCTCGACGAGGCGGGGGTAGATCGCGGGCCAGATCGATCGGCTGAGGCTCGAGGCCGGTCCGCTCTGAAACTCGACGCGTGCATCGTCGAGGGCGCCACCGAGGCGTTCTTCGACCGGCATCTCGACGCTCAGCGCGAGGCGCCGGGGGGCCGAGGCGTCGACCACCGTCACGGGCCGAGGCGTCCACTCCCCGCGCTCGTCGAGCCGGAATCCGCCGAGGAAGCGGGCGACTTCGTCCACGGGACGTTGTGTCGCCGAGAGTCCGATGCGTTGCAGGGGCGGGGCGCCCGTGCCGCGAAGCACCTCGAGTCGCTCGAGCGAGAGCGCGAGGTGCGCCCCTCGCTTGGTGGGCAGCAGGGCGTGGATCTCGTCCACGATGACGGTCTCGACGGACTCGAGCGTGACGGCCGCCTCGGACGTCAGCAGCAGATAGAGCGACTCCGGCGTGGTGATCAGGATGTCCGGCGGATGCTTCGCGAGCCGCGTCCGTTCCGCCGCGCTGGTGTCGCCCGTTCGGACGCCGACGCTGGGTCGATGGTAGGGCACGCCGAGCCGTTCGGCGGCCGTCGTGACCCCGGCGAGCGGGGCGCGCAGGTTGCGCTCGACGTCGACGCCCAGCGCCTTGAGCGGCGACACGTAGAGCACCCGGACGCGGCCCGTCGGACCCTTCGTGCCCGATGCGCGCGCGGCCGCCGCCGCACGCGGAGGAGCTCCCGGCGTGAAGGCGATGCGGTCGATCGCCACGAGAAATGCGGCGAGCGTCTTGCCCGAGCCGGTGGGCGCCAGCACGACCGTGGAGGTGCCCGCTGCGATCGGTGCCCACCCCTCGACCTGTGCGCGGGTGGGCCGCGCGAACGACGCCTCGAACCAGCTCCGGGTCGGGGCGTGTGCGAACGCGAGCGGGTCGTCGGAGCCGGGGGGTCCCATCGGCGAGGTCAGGGATGGCTCCTAACGCCACGGGACCCCGAGGTCCACCCTCGCGGCGCGTCTCAGCGCTCGTCCGCGCCGAGGTCGGGGGCACCGTCGGACCGCGGCTCGCGGTCGATGTCGTCCGGGGCCTCGGCGACGGGGATCCCCTGATCGATGGCGGCCGCCGCCGACTCGGCGAGATGGAGGTCCCCGGCGTCAGCGGCGACGAAGAGCGAGGCCGTCGCGCCCTCGAGGTTGTGGTCCGCCGTCGAGGTCCCGCTGCGCACCGTGATGCGCCGGGTGATGTTGTTGCGAACGGTGGTGATCGAGTTGTCGAACCGCGTGTCGATCGACGAGAACGATCCCGTGGCACCCGCGGTCTCGAGGATCGTGTTGTGCACCACGAGGGTGTCCCGCGCCTGCTGCAGCTCGATGCCGGTGTCGTACCAAGGCACGGTGGCGAGGAGGACGTTGTTCCGCAGGATGCCCCCGTAGTGTCCGACGAAGAGCCCCGGGTAGGGGTCGTCGGCATACATGCGCGCCTCGCCCGACTCTCCGAGGCCGAGGCCGATGCCGCGGGCGCAGTCGACGATGCGGTTGCGCTCGACCACGGTGTCGCGGGCGCCCTTCCAGAAGTGGATGGCGTGCTCGGCGAGCCCTTCGCCGGCGCAGTAGATTCCCCTGAATTCGTTGTCCCGGACGACCCAGTCGCGGGTCGCGTGGGCGTCGATGCCTCCGGTGTAGCAGCCGCCGACCGCGCGCTCGACGTTCGGGCGTCCGGCGTCGGTCAACTCGAAGTGCGAACACGAGACCGTGCCCCGGTCCACGAACGCGCTGCGTGCCCCGTTCGGGTTCACCTTCAGGAACTGCTCTCCGCAGTCGATGAGGCCGGCACCATGCATCGTGAAGCCGGTCACGTCGGCTCCGCCCTCACGGGTCGTCACGTGCACGCAGTGGTCGACCGCATGCATCACCGTGAGCTCGGCCAAGGTCACGTTCGAGGCCTGCACCGAGACGACCTCGGCGGTCGTGTACTCCCCATCGAGGATGACCTGCGTGGCACGCCCCGACGCGGAACGCAGGGTGACTCCATCGGCGAGGATCTGGATCCGGCGCTGCGATTCGGAGCCCGTCATCCGATAGGTGCCGTCGGCCAGCAAGAACGTCGTCCCGGGTGAGGCGGCGGCCACCAGCGCCGGCAGTTCGGTCGCCATCGAGGGGTCGACGTTCACGACCGTGCCGGTGGGTGGGGGGAGCGGCGCGCATGGGGAGGACATCGAGGGACCTCCGTCGGGGGGCATCGACGCGTCGGTGGGTGAGGCGGTCGCGGCGTCCTCGCCCGACGTGCTTCCGTCGAGCCCCGCGAGGCCCCCATCGCCGGTGCCGCCGCCGTCTCCGGAGGGGGTTGGGCTGCTCGGGTCGCAGGCCGCGAGGCCGAGGCAGAGCAAGGCTCGGAGCGCCGTGCGCGAAGAGAAGACGGGGATCCTGTCGGCGGTGCGGTGGAGCGTCATCGTGAGGCCTCGAGAGTTGCGGACGGTCCTCGGGGGCGGGGCCGTCGGGTCAGGGAACGCGAATCTTGAAGGCGACGATGACCGGAGGCGTGGAGTAGGTGCCTTGCTCGTCGTCGGCCAGGGGCATCGAGAGGTAGAGGGTGCCGGTCCCCGCGTCGTAGGCGCCGCCGCCGATCTGGTGTCGGTGCGCCCCGAAGGGCGCCTCCCACGGCCCGTAGGCGTACGGCCGCACGTCGAACGGGGTGAGGCGACCCTCGCGGACCGCGACGAGATCCTCCACGTCGTAGAGCCAGTAGTAGAGCGCGTAATCGGCCGGATCGGCCGCGCAATGCAGGTAGCAGGGTTCGGTCTGACCCGGCGGCGTGCACCGGTAGCAGACGCCCTCGGGGCCGTGTCCGCCCGAGTGTCCGAAGACCATGTACGAGCGCGTCCCCGGCACGATCAGGCCGTACGCGGCGCTCGAGAGGACGGTCCACAGATCGTTGGTGCCCGAATCGTTCGACAGGTCGTCGCTCAGGCGATGGCTGATGTCGTGATCGAGCAGGGTCGTCGTCGCGACGGGTCCCGGGCTGCTGTCCGCGGCCGCCAGCGCGGCGGGGTCGACGACGAACGCGGTCGGGCCCGCAGGCCCGCCGTCGTAGACCGTGTTGCCCGCGAGGGCCGTGCCCCCGAGCGCGCCCTGCCACGCCTGGGGAATCGGCGACATCCACCCCGCGGCGTGCTGTCCGCCGCGCAGCTCGAAGAGGCCGTCGATGGGCGAGGTGCCCAGCTGCGTCGCGTCCCGGATCACCAGGCTCGTGTCGACGCCGCCGCGGTTGTAGTACGGGAACACGTTCACCAGGATCGATCGACCCCAGGGGCCCTTCAGGAGGGCGATGCCACCGATCGAGTCGACGGTCTCCGGGTTCGCGTCGGTCGGCAGGCGGTCGATGAGGCTCGCGAACGTCTGGAGGGGCGCGCCGGCCATCTCGAGGTCGGCGAGCGTCGAGCTCCGGACCAGCCGCGGCAACGCGAACTCCGCGATGGCTTGCTGGTAGGGGTGGCCGATCAGGAAGAACGTGCCCGCGGCCGGGTCGACGTCGAAGAACCCGAGGGCGTAGTTCGACGACGAGATCCCGAACGTCTCCGCCGGGACGCGAAACGCGCCGACGTACTCCAGCGCGTCGATTCCGATGCGCGGCGGCCGCGCCAGCTCCGTTCGCGTCGCGCAGCCGCGAGACGGGGAGCAGACCTCTCCCGGGGGGCACGCGCCCGTGTCAGGCACCGTGAGGCACGCGCCCTCCACGCACGTGGCGGCGGAGCACGCCGCGGCGGCCGGGCAGTCGGCATCGGACGCGCATTCGGGCTCTCCGCAGGCGGCGGCCTCGCCTCCCCCGCACTCCGGCGCCACGCATCCGCCCCCGAGGCACTCGGAGGCCGTCGCGCTCCCGTCGCCCGGACACGCGACGCCCCGGCAGTCGCGCGTCATCACGACGTTGATGATCTGGCTGGCCCCGAGCCGGACGAACACCCGTCGCCGGAGCACCTCGGCGCCTCTCCGCCTCAGGGTGACGAGGACTTCGTGGCGGCCTTCGCGCAGGCGCGCGAAGTCGGCGATTCGTCGGCCGCGCCCGAACCCGTCGTCGTCGGTGACCTCGATCGGTGGCCCGTCCTGCGCGTCGAGGGCCGTCCGGACCTCGTCGAATTCGAACCCGGGCACGAGGTCGGTGCGAAGGTCCACCGCCAGGTCGCGCGATGGCTCGCAGCCGGGGGTCAGCGCGAGCGCGCCGAGCACGTAGGCTGCGGCCGGCAAGCCCGTCGTGCGGACGGGCCGACGGGCCCCGGTCGCCCCACGGCGACGCGCGGGCGGTGCTGTCTCAGGCGCGCTGGACACCGACCACCTCGCCGCTTCCTCCCGGGATGAACGACTGCGCGTCGGGCACGCCGAAGAGCCGGTACACGGTGCGGCATACGTCGGCGGTGCGCGGCACGGCGGTCGCGCGCCCGCCGCCTTCGGCGAGCATCTCGACCGGCCGCCCGAGGAAGCCGAGCGCGTCGTCCGGACCGCTGAGATCGTACCCTCCGTGCATCGTGTTCGGCGTCAGGCAGCCGCCGGCGAGGACGACCCCGTTCGCCGGCCAGTGATCGCACGCGCCGCTGCGCGGCCACGTCCGCCCGAGCTCGCTGGTGATCATGACGACCGTGTCGTCGAGCAGGCTCCGGCCGTCTCCGATCGGCGTGAGCTTCAGCTCGGCGAGAAAGCGCGAAGCCACCTCGAACGTGGCGCGCTGCATCGGCGCATGCCGCTCGTGTCCGCCCGCCCCGTGGGTGTCGAAGTAGAACCCGTTCATCCCGGGCAGCGCGACGGAGATGGACGTGGCGACCCCGCTCTTCAAGAGCTTGAGCGCGAGGCTCAGCCGGTCGTCCCACGTGACCCCGCTGTCGCTCTGGATGCCCCCGCCGATGTCCACGCCGAACGGACCCCAGCTGGACGGAATCCAGTACGGCGTCGACACGTGCTCGACGGCGACGGTCCGCTCGAGCTCGGCGACGACGTCGCGGGCGAGCAGCGCGCTGAAGTCGCGGTAGCCGTCGTGCAGCTGTTCGTACAGGCGATCGGTGGCGGCGTTGGTCGTGCCTCGGAGCCGCCGGGTGCGGGTCAGGGCGTGGGCGTCCATCGCCCCGAGGGGTCCGAGCGATCCTGGGGAGCCGTCGAAGGCGGGGATGCTCGCGGCGGGCCGCGCCCGCAGGCCGGCCCAGGGGCGATCCGGCCGATCGGACAGCGTCGAGGCGAGCGAGCCGAGCGTGGCGACGGACGCCGGTGCCGCACGCGAGGGGAGGTCGACCGACGCGGGCACGGCGGCGTCGCCGATGACCACCGAGGCGAGGGGCCGCGTCTCGGCGAAGCGCTCGGCGAGGAAGTTGGCGATCACCGCGTGCATCGCGGGCGCGCGGAACGTCGAGCCCGGCACACCGCACATCATCGACACGCGGGCGCTCTCGTGTGCGGCCGTGCCCATGTCCACGCCGTGGATCGCGCAGGCGTTCTCCCAGAGCCTCCAGTTCACCCAGCCCCAGCCGTTCGGCGAGGTGCGGCGGTCGGTGCGGGGATCGGGCATGCCGCCGGCGAGGGCTGCGTCGTCCCAGGTGCGCGGCATCCGGAAGCGGAGGCCGCCGAGCTCCGAGGGCGCATCGCCGCTGCCGTCGAGGTTGGTGACCTGGGAGGCCGTGAAGTGCACGGGTTCGCCCGAGGCGTTGCCGACGTCCGGAATGACCCGCGCGACCTCCGCCGCGCTCAGCGGGCAGACCAGCGATTGGGGCACCCAGCCACCGGGGACGTGCAGGGTCACGAAGCGGGTCGGCCGTCCGCTCGCGTCGGCCCGGGCCCGGTCGCGCACGAACCCGAAGCGGTCGAGCAGGCCCAACGCGGAGGCGCCGAGCCCAAGCTCCAGGAGTCGTCGTCGGGTCGTTCGCATCGGCGGCTCGTCGTCCTCGGTTCTCGGTCAGTACGTGACCCAGAGCGGATCACGCGCGAGGGTGGCACACACGGCGGTCCACGCGACGTTCGTGCCCTCGGGCTCGTACGCGGTGAAGACCCCCATCAGGCCTGCGACATCGTCCGCGTCGGCGGGCTCGCCCAGCATCCGTAGGTAGAGCCGCGCGACGTCCGCCTCGATGCGGCCTCGCGCCTCCGCGCTCGTGGTGGCATCGGAGGGCGAGGACGCCTGGAAGATCGCGGTGTTGCCGGGCTTCTCGACCGCCAGTCGGCACCACGCCTGCGCCATCGGAACGAAGCCCTGGACGAAGGTGGGCGTCACCTCGGTGCCGCCCCGCGTTCCGTCGCGGAAGGAACCGCCACCGAGCGAACGCCAGCGATCGAACGCCTCGGAGAGGTCCCGGTCCGAGAAGGGACGCGGCATCGCGTCCGGGCTTCGAGCGGGCAGATGTTCGCGCCGCACCGCCCGGTACTCGTCCGCGTAGAGGTCGTCGTCGGTCAGCCCCAGCTGGTCCATCAGCGTCACGACGATCTGATGGGCGCTCTTGCGCCGCACGAGAGGCCCCTCGAACGGCGGCGCGCCCGCCGCGCACGGGGCCAGCGCGTCGATCCACCCGCGGACCGCGTCGAGCCCGATCGACGTGGCGCCCGAGCGCTCGAGGTCGGCGAACGTGGCGCCGGCGATCGGCATCTGCCGGAAGGAACTCCCACGGCCTTCGAGGAGTCGGACCAGCTCGCTTCCGCCGGCGTCGCCGGGCGTGACGAAGCGCGGCTCGTAAGCGAGGAGGTTCTCGAACGACGCGAGGTCCGCGAAGAGGGGCTGGCTCGTGCCGCGCCCATGGCAGCCCTCGCACGTGGGCCGCAATCCCTCGAAGATCATGGCGTTTCTGCCCGTGGGGTCACACCCCGTGCCCGACGGAATGCGCCCGTCCTCCGACGCCCCCGCGTCGCTCGAGCGCGACACCACACCCTCGCATCCGAGCAGGGCCATGAGCCCGGTGAGGGCGAACGTGACGCCGCGCATCAGAACCCCTCCCGGAAGCTGTCGTCGCCCAGAAGCCCTCGAAGGAACGGTCGCACGACGCGGCCCGCGGCGACGAAGCGCGCGACCAGCGCGTCGATCCGCGCGTCGTCGCGCCCCGGCTCGAGGGCGCGTCCGGCGAAGCGCTCGCTGAGTCGCCGGACCGCGCAGCGGTCGAACTCGCCCGACTCGACGAGCATGCGACCGAAGCCGAGCGGACCGATCGTCCCGTCGGACGTCTGCCCGAAGAGACGTCGACCCTCGGGAAGGAAGTCGATGAAGCGCGCGTCCGGGTGCTCTGCGAGGTCCGCTTCGGAGACCGGCGTCATCCAGGTGTCGTGGACGTAGGCGCTCTGCCACCGGCTCCGGGGATCGCAGGTCTCGCACAGCGCGTCCCAGCGGTGGTCGCCGATGCCGCCCACGTAGAGCTGGGCGTTCGTGCCGTCCCACCCGAAGCGCTTGAAGTGGATGGCCACCGGGTCGATCAGCTGATGGCAGTGGGCGCAGACACCCTCGGTGCCGGGGTCCCTCCGGTAGGGCGGGAACTCGACGTCCGCGGGCGGCGGGACGAAGTTCCTGCAGCCCAGGATCTCGAGCCATCGCGCGGCGCGCACGCGTTCCCTCGGGAAGGCGGCGAGCTGACCGAGGGTGGTCATGACGCCCGCCGAGGGCACGCCGCGCGGCGGTTCCGTCGTCGCGCGCGGGTCGTGGGCGTAGTGTCGATCGTCGAGGAGCGTGGGGAACATCTGCGAGAATCGGACCTCGCGCCATGCCGCGCCATCGGTCACCTCGCGCCACCAAGGGTCGTCGTCGAGCGCGCGGTTCACCGAGTTCTGCCGCGCGAGGCGGACGTACATGTGCTGAAGGTCGCGGGTCACGACCGTGTAGTCCCCGAGCACCAGATCGCTCAGCGGGCGGTCGTTGACCACGATGTGGGCGAAGAGCCGGGCGGGCTCCTCGAACACCTGTCGACGTTGCCACTCGAGCGAGCCGTCGAGGTCGAGATTGCGCCCGTCGCCGAGGCCTGGCGCGACGTGGATGGGCGCGCAGTGAATCAGGTTGGGACCGCACGAGCAGAACGGCGTCTCGGGCCGGTCAGGAAAGCGCACGCCGTAGGGGCTCACCTCGACGCGCCCGCAGTCGGTCCCGTCGTGCTCGCGCACGCCGCTGCCGGCGCGACCGATCGTCGTCACGGAGGTGCCCGGCGCCCACCACGGCTCGACGGCGTCGGTCCGCGCCGCGGGGTCGTCGCACAGGCCCGTCTCGTCGCCCATCCCCGGATAGCCGTCGTTGAAGACGCCGAGGGCGCCGGCGTGCAGCGTGCTCTCGCCGCACGCGCGCATCCAGATGGACGCATCGCCACTCCACGAGCCCTCGTGCGCGCCCTGGTCGTAGCGGGTCGTGCGGAGGACCTCGTGTCCGTAACGGATCATGACGTCCTCGAACGCCGAGGAGCGCAGCGCGTCGTCGGCGCTGGCGGCGAGCAGGGCGTCCCGCGCGGCGTCGTCGGGCGCGTCGAGCAGCGCTCGGTACTGCTCCGGCGACGGCTCGCGATCGAGGAGCGCGAGCGTCATGCGACGGAGCGCGCGCGTCGGCGAGAGGCGGTGTGCGGGGGGGGCGGGTGCGCCGGGCTCGAGGGCCTGCGTGGAGGGCGCGATCGCGGCCGTGTCGCACCCGGCTCCGGGGGCCAACCACGCGACGGTGAGGATCCCCCCGACGAGTCGCCACGCGCTCCGATGGCTCACGACAGGACGCGGGGCCGGGGATGTCGGGAGCCTGCGCATCGTCGTGCCTCGGTACGCTGTGGGTGAAAGGATCGAAGGCCCGATGCGCGGCTGTCAAGTCTTCGCCGGCGTTCGTCGCATCGCGAGCGGTCGCTCCAAGGGGGCCGCACCGCGCCGATGAGAACGAGGCCGCGCGGACCCCGACGATGCCGTTGCACCGGCAGGCGCTTCGGGCGAACGTGGGACGAGACCGCGGGGCTCGTCGCGGGTCGGCGCCCTTGGGCGCAGTGGACGTCGTGGAATCTGGGCTCTGCCGCACGGGAGCATGTCGATGAACGTGGCGTCGTGGATCTCCCTGCTGGCGCCTCTCGCCCGGGCCGCACGGGTCTCGTGCTGCACGCTGGCGTCGGTTGCTTTGTCGAGCGCGTGCGCCGTGCAGGGGCCACTGCTCCCCGATGCGGGGGCCGACTCCGGTGGCGGAGTGCTCCTCGATGCCGCGATCGATGCGGGCTTTACGGATGGGGGGATGCCGCGGTCGGATTACGGCGCCTCGGGGCCCGATCCGGTCGGCAACGTGCGCGTCTCGATGACCGACCGCACCGGCGCCCGCGTGCTGCCCGTGGAGCTCTGGTACCCGGCGGCGGAGTCGGCCCGCGCGGCCTCCGAGGCGGGGCAACCGATGGGCGAGTTCGAGCGCGGAACGCCGGCCGAGTCCGGGCTCGCTGCGGCGCTCGCGTCGGCACCCGCCTGTGTGCGCGCCCGGACCCGGTCGGCCGCGGCGCCCGCGGCGTCCACGCGGCGGGCCTCCATGCCGGCGGTCGTGTTCTCGCACTGCCACGGCTGCACTCGGTTCGATGTGGCCGAGGTGGCGGAGCGGCTCGCGTCGCACGGCATCCTCGTGGCGGCACCGGACCACCTCGGGGACACGCTGTGGGATGCGACGTTGGCGGCGATCGCGCCGGAATTCCTCGCGGTTCGGGCGAGTGACCTCTCGAGCGTCCTCGACCGCCTCCTCGACCCGACGGCGCCCGAGGTCCCGGCCGACCTTCGAGGCCGCATCGACGCCGCGCGGATCGGCGCGATGGGACACAGCTTCGGCGGTGTGACGACGGGCGCGGTCGTCGCGTCGGACGCACGCTTCGTCAGCGCGCTCTCGATCGCGGCGCCCATCTCGGCCCTGGGCACGCTGCGCGCGGCCGACGTGCGGGTCCCTTACCTGTTCCTCGTCGCGTCGGAGGACAACAGCATCGGCTCGGCTGGAAACCGGCTGATGCGCCGAGACCACGCCGCGCTCGGTGCGTCGTCGTGGCTCGTCGAGGTCCAGGACGCGGGCCATTGGTCGTTCTCGGACATCGCGGGGCTCGACCCGGCATTGCAGGCAGGCTGCGGCGCGGGCACCCGTCAGGAGGCGCCTCACGCGCCGTTCACCTACGTCGACAACGCCACGGCCCGCGCGCTCGCGTCGGATGTGGCGGCCGCGTTCTTCGCCCTCACGCTGCTCGACGATCCGGGCGCGGCGAACCTGCTCTCGGCGCTTCCACTTCCCGATTCGGTCTCGATGCACCCTTGAGCGCGAAGGCTGTCGATCTCCGCGTCCTGCCGATGGCCGCCCCGTGCTGCGGCGTGATCACCGTGCCGACGACCGGGCGGCCTCCACGCGCTCGACGCGAGCACGCCGCGGTGGTTCACGTCGTGACCGGGTCCTCCCAGTCGGCAGGCGCGCCGGCGTCGTCGTCCGGTGGCGCATGGGTCGCGCCTCGCTCGGCGAGGGCGTGGAGCGCCTGACCGTCGAGTCGGCACGTCTGCCACTCGCGAAGATCCGTCGCGCCGATGTGGCGGTAGAACCCGAGGGCCAGCTCGTTCCAGTCGAGCACCCGCCACTCGAGGCGCGCGCCCCCGCGGGCGACGGTGCGGGCGGCGATGGCCTCCATCAGCAGCCGCGCGACGCCGAGACCGCGGGCCTCGGGTTCGACCCAGAGGTCCTCGAGGTGGACCCCCACCTTCGCCCTCCAGGTGGAGTACGTCCAGAAGTAGAGGGCGAAGCCGACGGGGGCGCCGTTCCGCTCCGCGATCAAGCACTCGAAGGGCGCGGGCTCCATCGTGAGCTGGGCACGGATGGCTTCTTCCGTCGCCGTCGCGGCGTCGGGCTCTCGCTCGTAGGCCGCCAGCGCTCGGATGAACCGCACGATCGTGCGCTCATCGCCGACGCGGGCAGGGCGAAGTTCGATGGTCACCGTCGACACAAGGCCACTCCCGTTCCGGCGACCGGCAGGCAGCTCCACCCCGTCGGGCAGAGGCCGTCGCCGCACAGCCGCGTACAATACCCCGACGCGTCGCAGAGGCCGCTGTGGCAGTCCCGACCGGCACCGCAGGGGTGTCCCAGGTCCGCCGCGCCCGCGCGCTCACACACCAGGATGACCTCGCCCCCGGACGCCAGCGGGAAGCATCCCAGCCCCGGCGCGCAGCCCCCTTGTTCGGTGCACGCCTGCGTGCACATGGGCCCGAGGGGCGCGGAGTCGTCGCAGCCGCCGCTGCGGCACTGCACCAGGCCGTCCCCGCCGACGACACAAGCGGCCCCGATCGGGTCGTCGCCGGCGATGTCGTCCGGGGGAACGCAGATCGGGGTCGTCGAGCCGAGCGCCACCGCGCATGCATACGGAGGCAGTCCGCCGAGCCTGGCCGGGCAGTCGGCGGCCGTGCGGCACGAGGCGGTGCATCCGCGCGTCGGGATGCAGAGGCCCGTGCCGCAATCGGCCGCGGCGGCGCAAGGACGCTCGATGTCCACGCAGACCGGGCGCGTCGAGCCCCCGGCCACCGTGCACGCGTAGCCCGCGGGGCACGCGGCCGAGGTGTCGCAGAATCTCGTGCAGCGCCCGCCCGCCGCCGATCCCAGGCACAGGCCCGCGGCGCATCGATCAGGCGCGGCGGTGCTGCAGGGTGCGCCGGTGTCCTCCGGCACACAGCGGCCTCCCGCGCAGGTGTGCTCCGACGCGCAGGCCCCCTCCGAGGTGCATGGCAGGGTGCAGAATCGCGTCGGCCCCACGTCGTCCGCGCACGTTCCGGTCGCGCAGTCGAAGTCCGTCGTGCACCGATCGAGGTAGGCGCCGCGGCCGGCGGAAGGGCCCCCATCGACCGGCGGCACGAACGCATCGGCGGGGGTGGCGCCCGCGTCGAGCACCCCGGGTCCGCCGTCGAGACCCGCGTCGAGCACCCCGGGTCCGCCGTCGAGACCCGCGTCGAGCGCCCCGGGTCCGCCGTCGCGGACGCTTCCATCTCCCGATGAACGCATCGGCCCCCCCACCGCGCACGCGGCCAGTCCGAGGGCGAGCACAACAGCGCGCGCGAGCCATGGCATGCCGGAGATGATGCCACGGCCTTCGTGCTACCGTCGCGCCGGACCACGAAAGGATCTCGTCATGCACCGCGCGTCCGTCGTCTCCGCAGTTCTGCTCGGTGGATGCTGCCTCGGGAGCATTCCGGGTCTCGGTGGTCCAGTGACGGCCGTGGGCCCCGGCTTCGCGCCCGACCCGATGCTGATCGCGGGGACCGCAGGCGGGCCGAGCCAGGCAGCGTCGAGCGACGCCAATTGCCGTG
This sequence comes from uncultured Sandaracinus sp., assembly GCA_903828805.1. GTDB lineage: Bacteria > Myxococcota_A > Polyangia > Polyangiales > Sandaracinaceae > Sandaracinus. The sequence continues at coordinate 14,350 of CAIKNO010000433.1, forward strand.
GGTGGTTGCCCTTCCTGCCGAACCACACGCTCCAGGTCAGCGCGCCGATGCCGTTCTTGCGCGTGATGGTCGCGTCGAGCACCGACACCACCCTCTTCGTGCGGCTCGCCGACGGTCGCGTCGTTTGCAACGACGACGCCGACGGCACGAACCCCGCGGTCGACCTGCCGAACCTCCCGGCTGGAGCCCACCAGATCTACGTCGGCACCTTCGCGCAGGGTGGGTCCGCGCCGTACACGCTCGGGCTCTCGTCGAGCCCTGCCATGACCCCGACGCTGATGACCGGTGGGCCCTTGATGCCCACTCCCGGGCTGCCGGTCCCGCCGCCGCCGCCGCCGCCGGGGGACGGCATCGGGTTCACCGTCGCGTTCGTCTCCGGAAACCTTCCGGGCGTGACGGCCGGGACCACGTGCATCGCGACGCAGTCCCAGGTGCCTTCCCCGGTGGCCGGGGGACCCGATTGCCGGTGGCGGGTGCAATGCGGGGGCGTCACGGTGTACGGCGACGGCGACGGTGGGTTCGTGCGCTGCGCCGACCCGACCTGGCCTCCGGGCACGCGCGCCTTCGACGCCAACACCACCGGCGTCGATCGGGACCCTTCGCTCATCATCAACGCCGGCGGCTTGATGGTGCGCGACGATGCCTCCGGACCGCGTGGCGAGTTCCAGATCACCGGCGTGCTGAGCCCCATCCAGGGCGGGACCGTGCCGTCTCCGGGCTGAGGGTTCTCGAGGCCCCCTGCCGTCGCGAGGTGGGGAGCCGATGCGATGGGGATGGCCTCGGCAGGAGGTCCAGGCTACCCTCCGGCTCTCCGATTTTCATCGAGGAAGGCGAGGAACCCTGTTGATGTCCATCGTTTCGAAGACGCCCTGGTCGGGAGTGCGCTCGTGAATCGCGGTTTTGGCTCCAACAAGCGGCAGCGCGAAGACGAGCGTGCGCGCAAGCAGCGCGACAAGGCCGCGCGTCGGGCGGAGAAGCGCGAGATCGGGCCGCGGGAGCTCGAGGTCGTCAGCGCCGCGGACATGATGCGAGACCTGCCGTCCATCGAGGAGGCCATGCGTCGCATCGAGGCCGGCCCGACGGAGGTCCGTTCGGCGTCCACCATCCCGGCGCGCCTCTTCGTGGGTGGGCTGACGGACGATACGACCGAGCAGGATCTGCGCGATGCGTTCGGGCAGTTCGGTCCCGTCGCCGACGTCATCGTGATGCGCGATCGAGAGAGCCGCGCCCCGCGGGGATTCGGCTTCGTCACGATGGGCGATCGACGCGACGCGCCCCGGGCGATCGACGGGATGCACGGCGCGATCCTCAACGGCCGCAGCCTCGTGGTGAACGTCGCGACCGAGCGGCGCTGAACGACGACGCCGAGCTCCGGCGATGGCCGGGGTCGCGTCGGAGCGGCGCGCCGTGAGCCGAACGAGGACCTGGCCGCTTGGCTTGGTCCTCGTCGTCGTCTCGGGGGCGTGGTCGCGTGCGCGTCGGTGGATTCAGAGGGCGGGGCAGGGCATGTCGAGTGACGCGGGGGCAGGCACGAGGCCGCGGCCTCCGCGCACGACGTCGCGCAAGAAGCACCCGTACTGGTATCGGACCTCGGGGAGCTGCACGAAGATCTCGTGGGGATCGCTCCACCCGTCCCCCGCGTACTGCACCACGACCCCCGTGTACGCGGCGCCCGCCTCGGACCTCGCGTTGTCGAGCACCGGATACTCTGCGAGCCCGTCGCGGCCGTCGAGCGCGAGGGCGTCTTGCATCTGCGACCAGACGACGTCACCGGCCTGCGTGTGGCCGTAGGCGAGGGCCATCGCGTCGTAGACCGTCGTGGTGAAGTACGAGTCCCCTTGCCCGACGGGCTGGTAGATCGGCCTGGCCTCGATGCCGGAGAGCGGCCGCCGGGAGACGCGCGGCATCGCCACCATCGGGTCGATCGGCTCGAGGCCCAGCTCGAGGAGGAACATCACCGGATGGGTGTGCGTGAGCGCCTCCGACGTGGTCTGGAGCAGCGCGGCGACCAGCCCGCGCGCGCCGGGGATCGCGGTCGTCGACAGGATGAAGTAACTCCAGTAGCCGCCCGCGCCGGTGGGTACGAACGCGCGGAAGCGCGGCTCGACCGCGCCGATCAGGTTCGTGTACATCCCGCCCATCGACTGCCCCATCGCGACCAGGGCGCCCGCGTCGAAGCGATGCGCGGCTTCGCCTTCGGGCAGCGAGGTGCCGCTGCACCCTTCGAGCAGCGCAGGGTCGATGGTCAGCCGCGTCATCGCCTCGAGCAGCAAGCGCTGCTCGATGACTCCCTGGCGAAAGAGATCGCGGGTCATCGCGAGGTTCTCGAGATTCACGTACGCGTACGAGGTGGCCCCGGGCACGCGATCGGGGCTGATCGGCATGGCGGCGCCCACGGCCGCCAACCCATGGGCGGCGACGACGTGGGCCGGGCCCTCGCCGACCGCGGGCTCGCCGCCCTCGATCCGCGGGCCGCGGTCCACGAGCTGCGCCGCGACCCCGCCCGATCCGTGAAAGTACGTGAGCAAGGGCCAGCCGGTGGCGGGCATGGCACCGCGCGGGATCGTCACGACCACGGGCACGGACTCGCGTCGCTGCTCGACCGGTGCGCCATCGGGTCCGAAAAGGAAGAGACCTCCCTCGGCGAAGGGAGGGGAGCCCTGCTGGTACTGGGGCATGGACACCGTGCCGAGCAGCTCGCAGTACCGGGGGTGGATCCCGTCCGTCGGGTCGAGGCGCAGTCCCTCCACCTGGACGTCCACGGCGCGAAGGACCTGTTCGGAGAGCGCACGGCCTTCGGCCACCACGTCCCCGGTGGTCAGCACCGTCGCGGCGGCGACGTCGGCGGGGTCGATGTCCAGGGTCCGGAGGGTCTCCCACAAGGGCGCGTACAGGCGCTGCGCGCTGGCCCCCCAAGTCGCGGCGGGGGCCGCTCCTGCCGCGAGCGCCGAGAACGTCTCGTTCACCTCGAGCGCCCGCCCCTGCGCGTCGCCGAGGGCACGCATCACGACGAACGCGTACGTTCGCTCGGGGTGCAGCACCCAGCCTGGCCGGGGCGAGATCTCGAGCAGATGGGCGCCGCGGGTGCGATCCATCGGCGGGGTGTGCGCGACGACGGGCGCCAGCTGTCCCCGATCGGGCGAGTCGGGATCGATGTCGACGAGCAAGATCTCGGCGTTCGTCGTGGCGGCGATCACGTCGTCGATCCGTCGCTCGGCCAGGGGCGCGCTGAACCGGAAGAACGCCACGGGCACCACGGGCCACGCGGGCCGCTGGGCGGCGATCGGAAGCAGGTCCGCGACGAGGTCGAGCCGTCGCGGGTTCGGGAATCCCGTCAGGTCCGGGTGGCCCTCCGCGTCGAGGCGCAGGTCGCTCGGAAACGGGAACGCGAAGAAATCGTCGGCGAGTCCCTCGAGGTCGAACGAGACCCGGGCCGGTCCCGCGTCCACCGACGCGTCGATTCCGGAGCCCGCGTCGGGGGGCGAAGCGGAACCGCCCCCGCACGCGACGAGGGCGGCGGAGGCGATCACCAGGGCGATTCGATGGGGTGCGCGCTTGGGCATCACGCCCGAGCGTAACCCATCACTCGTTCGGGTCGGGCACCCGCGGCGGCACGAGGAAATAGATCACGCGCGAATCGAGCGGGGTGAACCCGTCGCCGACCACGTTGATGCGTGCGCGGAAGATCTGCGGGTCGAGCGTCGGCATCACCGTGGTGTTCATCTTCGGGATGATGTCGAAGCAGACCGGCGCGCCGGGGGTGACACGCTGGAACGTGTCGGGGAACGCGTCGGCGTCGATGCCCGCGCGGTCGATGGTGGTGAAGCCCATCGTACACGTGCGCCCCGGGGCCGCCGTGCCGCGGGTCTCGAGGTGGTCGAGGAACGACGCGACGGCATCGACCGCCTCGCCTGGGTCGACGATGTCCACCGCGCTCGCGCTGACGTCGAGCGGGACCTGGGCGGCACGACGGACCAGCGTCGTGATCGCGCTCGACAGGCCCGCGCCTCCCGGCGCGCTGACGATGTAGTCACCCGACACTCCCGGCGCGCCCCGGGCGATCGTCGAGTCGAGGATGAGGCGGTTGAGGAATGCGTTCGCCCCCGTCGAGGTCGCGATCCCGACCACGCGGGCGTTCAGCGTCGCGAGCGACGTGATGGTCGTCGCGTACGCGGGGCCCCCGCTCGGCACGGTCGTCAGGTAGTTGCATCCGCAGGTCGGCGAGTTGTGCTGATCGACGTCGGTCATGACGATGACGATCGGCACGGCGTCCGGGCGGAAGCAGGCCGCGCCGCGGTACCCCGCAGGGCACGTCGGCGGGGTCGCGCTCGAGACCGTCCCGGTGGCGTAGCGGGCATAGCCGCCGAGCGTGTTGCGGCTCGCCAGCGCGTAGAGCGCGGCGACGCCGGACTCGGGCCCGTCGTATCCGCCGTTGGTGCGGTAACGATTCACCGCGGTCTGTGCGACCGCCGCCGTGGGCGTCATGATCTGGTATTGGAAGAACGCTTGGTCGTGGCTGATGCCCGCGGTGTCCGTCCCGATGCCCGCGCTGCCGTAGGTGCCGATCGGATAGTCGTCGAAACCTCCGACGCCGAACCACGCCTCCGGAATGCTCGTCGTGATCGAGGGGATCACGGTCCCGGTCAGACCGGCCTGGAGGGCCGCGATCGTCCCGCCCATCGACCCGGTGTTGTCCATCAGGAAGTACACGTCGGCGCGCTGCAGATTCGTCGAGAATTGCAGCGTGTCACGCGCAGGATCGGCAGGGAGCATGTACGGCTCGAGGAACACGAAGTCCCCTCGGGTCCGGGGGCTGTCGCTGGCCCGCAGCGGGTCGGTGCCGGCCCCGACCTCGATGAGGTCGCTGACGCCGTCGCCATCGCTGTCGGCGCGGACCGGCGAGGTGCCGTACGTGACCTCGCGCCCGTCGGCGAGACCGTCGCCGTCGCTGTCGGGATCGCGGAAGTCGGCGACGCCATCGAGGTCGGTGTCGACCGGCGGCGTGGCGAGATCCGCATCGCCGGCTTCGCGGGCATCCGAGAGGGTGTCGCCGTCGGTGTCGAGGTCACGCAGGTCGGGGAGGGTGTCCGCGTCCGTGTCGAACAGGCCCTCGACCTCGTCGGCGATGGTGTCGCCGTCGCTGTCGGCGGTGTCGTAGTCCGGCGTGCCGTCGCCGTCCGTGTCGACGGGCGCGCTCGGGTCGGCGCCGATCTCGATCACGTCGTCGAGCCCATCGTTGTCGTTGTCGAGATCCCGGAAATCGGGGCGGGTGTCGAGGTCCCGGTCGAGCGCGCCCTCGAGCGTGTCGGGCACCCCATTGCCGTCGGAGTCCTGGTCCCGGAAGTCCGGGACGCCGTCGAAGTCGCTGTCGAGCGCGGGCGTCGTGAGCACTTCGTCGCCGGCTTCGATGAGGTCCGAGATCCCATCGGCGTCGGAGTCCGTGTCCTGCCAGTCGGGCGTCCCGTCTCCGTCCGTGTCGAGGCCCGTGGCCCGGCCTTCGAGGATGTCGGTGATGAAGTCGCCGTCGGAGTCCGTGGTCGCTGTCGGGCCGGCGTCGAGCTCCATCATCGGGCCGGCGTCGAACTCCATGGACGCGTCGAGGTCCATCGGCGTCGACCCGTCGTCGCCGGTGCCACCGTCGTCGCCCGCGTCGTCTGCCGACCCGTCGCGTTCCGAGCCCGCGTCGTCGCCGCCGGCGTCGCGCGGCGGGTCGACGCACGTTCCATCGATGCAGGTCCCTGCACCGCAGGTCTCATTGCTCGTGCACGCCCCTTCGGGTGGTGTGTCGCCGCCGCAGCCGGTCAGGGCGAGCAACACTCCGAGCATCCAGCCGGCCTGTCCTGGCGACCTCTTGGTCCGCATCTCGACCCTCCTCGTGGTCGCTGAGGCTACCAGACCTCGGGCGCCCGCTGCGCGGCGTTCACCCGGCGACGCGCTTCACCCTCCGTCCGCCGCTCAACGGGCGGACGCGCCGCCGATCTTCCGCAGGCGGTTCAGGGCGAAGAGGGCCCGGGGCAGGCTCCCTCCGAGAAGGCCGTGGAAGAGGTCGCGGACGGGCTCGTACTTGTCGGCGTAGGGGAACCAGAACGGCTCGGTCGCGGCGGTCCCCCGGTCGACCATGATCGCCTTCTGGTGGGTGAAGGCGAGCAGTCCCTCGGGGCCGTGGTAGCGGCCGAACCCGCTGCTCTTCACGCCGCCGAACGGCAAGGTGGGGTTGCCGACGCTGATGACGACATCGTTCACCGTCACCTGACCGCACTCGAGCCTCGAGGCGATCTCGAGCCCCTTCTCGACGTCCCGGGTCCACACGCTGCCGACGAGGCCGTACTGATGGTCGTTCGCGAGGCGCACGGCCTCGTCGACGCTGCGTACGCGCATCACGGGCAGCACGGGTCCGAACGTCTCGTCGCTGTAGATCTCCATGTCGGGGCGGACGTCGGTGAGCACCGTGGGTTGGAAGAACTGGCCCGGCCGGTCCATCCGCTGACCGCCCGCCACGATCTTCGCGCCCTTCGCGCGCGCATCGCGCACGTGCCGCTCGACCGTCTCGATCTGCCGGCCGAACGTCATCGGACCGACGTCGGCGTGTTCGTCGGGACCGCCCACACGGAGCTTGCCGACCTCGCGCTCGAGCAAGGCGACGAAGCGATCGTGGACGGACGACTCGACGAGGATGCGCTCGACCGACACGCACATCTGCCCGCAGTTGACGAGTCCGCCCCAGACGGCGGCGCGCGCCGCGCGCTCGAGGTGCGCGTCGGCGCAGACGATCATCGCGTCCTTGCCGCCGAGCTCGAGCTCGACCGGGATCGGCTTCTTCGCGGCGGCGGCCATGATCTTGCGGCCCGTGGCGACCGACCCCGTGAAGAAGATCTTGTCGACGTCGGACTCCGCGAGCGCCGCCCCGGTCGAGCCGTCTCCCTGGACGACCTCGAGCACCCCCTCGGGAAGCCCAATTCTCCGGAAGATCTCGGAGATGACCTCGCCGGTGAGCGGCGTCACCTCGCTCGGCTTGAGCACGACGGTGTTGCCCGCGATGAGCGCCGACAGCACCGGCACCATCGAGAGCTGGAATGGGAAGTTCCACGGGCTGATGACCGCGACGACGCCGACCGGGAAGTGCTCGATGTAGCTCTTCTTCCCGGGGAACATCAGCGGGGTCGACACCTTCTTCCGTGCCAGGACGGAGGGGGCCGTCTTCGCGTAGTAGTCGAGGAAGAGCGGCACGCTCATCAGCTCGGTCAACAGCGAGTCCACCAGCGGCTTGCCGGTGTCCTCGGAGATCCGTCGCGCGTACTCCTCGCCGTGCGTCCGGACGACGTCCTTGATCCGCCCGAGTGTGCGGAGGCGCTCCTGCAGCGGCGTGGCGCGCCATGCCGGGGCCGCGGCCCGGGCCCGCGCGACGGCGGTGGAGACGCCCTCCCGCGCCGTGATCGGAAATTCCCCCAGCTTCTCGCCGGTGACGGGGCTGCGTTTCTCGAGGATGGCGCCCGCGTAGGCGCCGACGGAGAGGGGGTCCCCGTGTCCGTTCGTTCTCGTGTTCTCCACGTCGTTCTCCTCTCGTGCTGCGCCGCGTACCACGCCCGAGGATGGGCCCGGCCCGGCCGCTGGCAAGGCAGCGCAGGTCTCCGCGACCCGATCACCACGGACGGGACCCTTGGCGCTCCCTCGTGCGCGCCTTAGAGTCCCGCCACCTATGAGCCACCGCTACACGGCCCCGTTCGGGCCCCAGGGTGCGTCCCCCGTCGATCCGCGGATGTGCGAGCGCTTGCTCTCCGTGGCGATGGGGACTGGCGCGGACTACGCCGACCTCTTCTTCGAGTACGAAGCGGGAGGGAGCTACGGCTTCGAGGAGGGCATCCTCAAGAGCGCCGGCCGAGGGGTCTCGATGGGGCTCGGGGTGCGGGTTCGCAAGGGCGACGCGACGGGCTATGCCTACTCGGAAGATCTGGACCCCGAGGCCATGGAGCGCGCTGCGCGCGTCGCGGCCCAGATCGCCGACGCGGGCGGCCGGCCGCCGGTCGGGCTCGCCTCGATCGAGCCCCCCAAGCGCTACCGCGTGGAAGTGTCTTCGCTCGACGTGGATGGGGCCACGAAGCGGGACCTGCTTCGACGGGCCGACGAGACCGCCCGAAGGCTCGACCCGCGCATCACGCGTGTCGAGGCCTCGCTGAACGAGCACGTCCGGGAGATCCTGATCGCCACGAGCGACGGACGACTCGTGCACGACGTCCAGCCCCTCATCCGTTTCGGCCTGCGGGTCATCGCGGAGGAGCACGGAAAGCGACAGGCGGGCTCGAGTGGCGGAGGGGGTCGTGCCGGCCTCGAGTACTTCGAGCAGCGCTCGCCCGAATGGCACGCGCAGGAGGCCGTGCGCCAGGCGCTGGTGATGCTCGACGCGCGGGAAGCACCGGCGGGCGAGATGGAGGTCGTGCTCGCACCGGGCGACTCGGGGATCTTGCTCCACGAGGCGGTCGGCCACGGGCTCGAGGCGGACTTCAACCGCAAGAAGACGAGCAACTACACCGACCAGATCGGACACCGCGTCGCCAGCGACCTGTGCACCGTGGTCGACGACGCGACGCTCGCA
>CAIKNO010000434.1 GCA_903828805.1 uncultured Sandaracinus sp.
CCGCGTGTCCCACGACCGGCTCTGGCTTTTCTACGTCCCCATCGATCTCGCGAACGGTGGCTCGGTGCCCAGCGCTCCGAGCGCGATGGACGCCCCGACGTTCACGCAGCTCTGAGGCCGACCGCGCGTCGTGGGCGGTGCATCCCGACGCCGCAGTCCGCGCCTTCACGCTGAGCCGAGAGCGTGAAGGGCACCGCTCGGTCCCCGCGACGACACTCCGGGGGCCGTTCGCTGCACGCGCCCGAGACCTTCGCCTCTCAGTCCCCGCGGCGCAACGTCGGGGGCCGTTCGTCGTCCGAGTGCGAGACCGGCGCGGGGCTCGCCGGCTGCGCGGCGTCCGCACCGCCCGGCCTCGCGGCCGATGCGGGCGCGCCCGAATCCGCGGCTCCTGCGCCCGGGCCCGAAGCCGGAGGGGGCAAGAATTCGCCGGCAGGAAAATCGACGAAGACGAACGGCAATCCGCCGCCCTCGCCCGACTGCGAGACCTGCGGCGTGGAGGCCGCGCGCATCCACAACACGAGCACCGTGTCGCGACCGCGGCGCTCAAGGCGCGCGCGGAGGACGGGCGTGTTGAAGAACGCCGTCTCGAGCCAGAGCCGCGAGTTGGCGAGATGAAGCGTCGTGTGTCGGAAGAGCACCTCCACGCGCTCGGGCGCCACGCGCACGTCGGTCGAGACCGCCGCCGTGGTCTGGACGAAGAAGCGCGAGCCGCCGCCGGCGAGCGGCTGGAATCCGGGCCACGTGAGAATTTCCGAACGGCCGCCGCGACGCCCCCGCCGCACGATCCGACCCGCCGCAGGGGGCGCGTGGGACGTTCCGGGCGACACGCCTTCGTAGGACGTCCGGTGGGGTTCTTCCTGCGCGCGCACGGAGGGTGAGAGCAGGAGCGAGGAGAGGGCCACGGGGAGGAGTCGACGCACCAGACGAGCGTAGGCGAGCGCGCGGCACCGAAGCAAACATTGCGAACGGGCCCTGCATGCGCACCGAAGGTTCGCCACGACGTCCGCGGCTCGGCGCGAACGCCCTCGCCCTCGGTGCGGTACGCTACGTCCGTGCCGCCCGCTGCAACCTTCCGCTGGACGTGGTGCGCGATCTACGTCGTCGCAGCGACCTTTCATGCGGCCATGTGGTGGCGCACCCGGCGGACCGAATCGGAGCACGTGACGTTCGGAGGGCTCTGCCTTGGCCTCGCCGTCCACGCGTGGGGCGCGGCGCTCTTACCGGACGCCACGGGCGGCGCCGCGGTCATCCGCGCCGCCGAGCTCCGCTGCGCAGGCGGGATCGTCTCGCTCACCCTCGCGGTCGATTTCTGTGCCCGTATGTTTGGCCAGCCATCGCAGAGGCACGTGATGGCCTCGTACGTCGCGGGCGCCCTCGGGCTGCTGACCGCGGGATGCGGCTGGATGTTCGCGCCGGCCTCGGCGTCCGAGGACTGGCACGCGGGCGGCGCCCTTGGTCCGACAGGTCCGACCTTCCGCGCCGTGGGCTTGCTGGTCATCGGACTGTCGATGGCGTTCACGCTCGCCGCGCTCACCGTCTGCTGGCAACGGAGCCGGAGCTCCGCCGACGCGCGGATGGTGCTCCTGGGTCTGCTCGTGCCCGCGCTGGCGGGCGTCCACGATGCGGTGTTCGTGCACACGCTCGCGCTGTCTCGCGTCGACATCGCGGAGCACGCGGGTCTGGTCCCGGTCGTGCTCGTGGGGGCGGCCTTGATCCGCCGCTTCGCGCGGTCCGCCTCCGAGCTCGACCAGCGGACGGCCGAACTGCGAACGAGCCACGAGACCCTTCGAGAGGCCGAGGCCTCCCTCGTCCGGAAGACGCAACTCGCCGCCGTCGGCGAGCTGTCCGCGGTGATCGCCCACGAGGTTCGAAACGCGCTGTCCGTCGTGAAGAACGCCACCTCGAGCTTGCGGCGACCGGGGCTCGTCGCAGAGGACCGTGCCGTGCTGCTGACCATCCTCGACGAGGAAACCGCCCGACTGCTGCGGCTCGTCCACGACCTGCTCGCCTACGCGCGCCCGGTCTCCCCGGTCGGAACCGCGGTCCCGCTCGAAGACCTCGTGAGGCAGGTCTTCGAACCACTGCGAGCGAACCGGGACGCAGGCCGGCCGCTTGAACTGGAACTCGAGCTCGATCCCGAGACACGCACGCTCCTCGGGGACACGGAGTTGCTGCGCCGAGCGTTCGCGTGCGTCGTGGACAACGCAGGCCAGGCCATGCCCGACGGCGGCCGGCTCCGCGTCCGCGCCATGCCGACGCACCACGCGGGCCGACCTGCGACCGAAGTCGCGTTCATCGACGACGGCGAGGGGATGATCCCCGCCACCGTCGCCAAGGCCCTCGACCCGTTCTTCACGACCCGCGCGAAGGGAACGGGCCTCGGGCTCGCCATCGTCGAGCGGATCATTCGCGGCCATGGCGGAACGGTGTCGATCGAGAGTGCTCCTGGCACCGGCACGACCCTGACCCTCACCCTTCCGCGGGCCGAATGACCCCGGCCCTTTTCGCCACGATGGCGATGGCGTCGAGTGGCGTGTACATCATCGCCGCGGCGAACTTCGGTGGCCTGTGGTGGTTGCGCAGGGAGAGCGACGAACACGGTTTCTTCGCGCTCTACTGCCTGGCGTTGACCGGCTTCGCGTGGACCTCGGGACTCGCGTTCGAGGCCCACGACGTCGCGGCGTTGAGCCGAGTTCAGCCGTCCCTGCTGACGTTCGTCTGTCTCGCATGCGCGGGCTCGACCTCGTTCTGCGAGTGCCTGGTGGACGCCCGCACGACCTGGCTGCGCCGCACGGCGTGGGGTGCGGCGCTCCTCTCGTTCGTCGTGTTCGGCAGCGGGCTCGGGCTCGACCCGGGGCAGCCCGACCCGGCATGGAACGGATGCACCCCTGCCCGCGGCGGATGGCCCCACCCACTGTTCCTCCCGGCGGGATGGCTGTGCCTCGCGCTGGGGCTCGGACTCTACGCCGTCTCCATCGTTCGACTCGCCTGGGCCGCCCGAGTGGACCCTTCGCTTCGCTCGACGGCCGCAGCGATCACCCTGCCTCTGCTGGCGGGCCTGGCCGACGGCGTCGCCTACCAGTTCGGGAGCGGCCCCTCGGTGGGCAGCCGGATCACGCCGCTCCTGAGCGTCGTCGCGGTGACATGGACGCTGCTCGGTCGCATCTCGCGGATGGAGACCGATCTCGGCGCCCGCACCGAAGAACTGGCCGAGAGCTACGCCAGTCTGCGTCGCGCACGGAGCGAGCTGGTCCGGCGAGAGCAACTCGCCGCCGTCGGCGAGCTCTCCACAGTGATCGCCCACGAGGTCCGAAATCCGCTGGCGATCATCCGGAACGCCGTGTCGATGCTGCGCAAGCCCGGCCTGGCGGCGAGGGACTCCGACGACATGCTCGGGGTCCTCGACCAAGAGTCGAACCGTCTGAACCGACTCGTGCAAGACCTCCTCGCCTACGCCGGCCCCGGGGCCCTCGGTCCCGTGCAGGTGTCGGTCGAGCACGTCGTACGAGAGGCCGCCGCGCGCGCACGAGACGGACACCCTCGGGGCTCCGACTTCGAACTTCGGATCGACTGCGCCGACGGCGTGGCGACCGTCGCCGGCGATCCCGCGCTCCTGCGACACGCGGTCATCAACCTCGTCGAGAACGCGATCCAGGCCATGCGCCCCGGAGGCACCCTGCGGATCGAATGCAGGACTGCGACGCTTGCGGGGGCCCCCGCGGTCGCGATCCAGTTTCACGATGATGGCGAAGGGATGAACGACGAGGTGAGGGACCGCGCCCGGACGCCCTTCTTCACGACCCGAGCCACCGGGACCGGCCTCGGCCTCGCGATCGTCGAGCGGGTCGTCCGCCTGCACGGCGGCACCGTCGAGTTCGAGAGCGGCGCGGGACGGGGGACGACCGTCACGCTGCTGATTCCCCGAGATCGCATCTCCGCGCCACCGCCGTCGGGTCCGCTCACCGGGATGGGAAGGACGGCGAGCTCGCCTCCGCGCTGACCCGGTCGACGAAGATCGGACTCGACCATGCCATCTCGCCATCCTCCTGCACGACGCGCGCGTAGCACCAGCCGCGCTCGAGCCGCCCTTCGACGGTGACTTCGATGGCCCCTCCCGCGGCCGCGATCACGCCCTCCTCGGTGACGAGCGAGCACTCGCGGATGCGCGCCGTGCCCCGCGCGTGCGCGACCACGTGGACCGCCTCACGGGCCTCGATCGCGCTGCCCATCGGATGCGTCCCGTCGGCGCATACATCGAGCAGGATGGGCACGCCGCTCGTCGCGTAGCAGCGCCTCGCCCTCAGCGCGGCGAGGATCGCCGGCCGGGTGCGAGCCTCCGCCTGCACCGCCGTGAGCCCGGTACGGAACGGATCTCGCTTCCTCGCGATGCCGTGGTGCCAGAGGAGCCCGTGTCCATCGCTGCACGCGATGAAACCGAACTGTTTGCCGCGCCGGAGCACGTCCTCCACCATCTGATCGCGCAGGTCACCGCGGCTTCCGAGCGGATGTCCTTGGCTCAGATAGCAGCCATGGCACGAGCAGATCTCCCACACCGGCTGGGAGTGCGGGTCGTGGGCAGCCTCGTCGGCGCCCGTCCACCCGACGTGATGCGGCACCGCGAAGCCCCCCTGCGCCGACACGGCGTCGAGCAAGGCGCGTCCCTCCGGGACCCGGTCCCGGGAGACGATCGCGTGCCCGGGACCCGGGAGATACACGACCTTGTGGCCGGGACCAGGATGCTTCTTGGCCGTCCACTCGTACGCCTGCAGCGTCACGAACTGGCCCGGATCGTTCTGCGACTCGGCCACCTCCTGCAGGAACGCCCACTCCCCCGCACCGAGACGCTTGCCGAGGAACGATTCGTGGTCCGAGAGCGCGCAGAAATCATCCCCGTATCCCCAGCGAGCGCGGAGATACGGTTCGACGGCGCTGCCGCAACCGTCGGAGTGCGCGCTGTGCTGGTGGATGTCCCCGAACAGGGTGCTGCGCCCCCAGCGCGTCGCGGGGTCCGGCCCCTCGGGCCTGCGCGGCGCGTCTCTCCGTCTGCGGGACGAGGCCCCTTCGACGAGGGCGGGCATCGCAGGGCGGAGCGCGACGGGGCCGCCCTCCGGCGCGTCGAAGCTCTCGAGAACGATGCCGCGTCGCTCTCTGCGGGCCGTGAGCAGACCCGCCCCGCGTGAGCACACCGCCACACGACGGCCGCGGCACCCCCACTCGCCGTCCTCCCCCAGCGCCACGCGCGGCGAATACCCTGCGCCGCTCAGGTCCTGCCGCCAGAAGCGATGCGATCCACGCCCGAAGATGGCGACGGCACCATCGGGCCCCACCGCGAGCGACGGAAACTCGTAGCCCTGCTCCTCCCCGGCCGCGTCGCGATCGCGCCCGGTCATCTCGGCTGCGGCCTCGAACACGCGGCCCTCGCGATCCACGAAGCGCAGCGCGATCCACTTCACGACGTCAGGTTCGCCGGTGTCCTCCCGCAGGTCGTGATGGAACGCGACCCACGCCCCCTCCTCGACGACGGCGAGCGCCGGTGCGGCCGCGATGGCGAAGGCCTCCCACGCGACCACGCGCCCGGTCGCCGGCCCTCGAACGACGAGGCGGGTGAGGCCGCCGTCCCTCTCGATCCACACCGTCCATCCCGCGGCGGACGCGCACTCATCCTCCGAGACCGATGGGAGTACGCGGGGCCCCTCGGCGTCGTGATCCAGTCCCAGCAACGCCCTCCCTTCGGCCCGAACGACCCCCTCCCCGACGCGGCCGTCGGAATCGACCTCGAACTCGAGATGGGCCTCTTCACACGCGTAGGACGCGAGCACGTGCAATCGCACGTCCGCGCCTCTGCACACGAGCCGAGGCTCTCGAAGGTAGCGGTCGTCCCGCTGCGGAAGGACGTGCACGGTTCCCACGCCCGGGCCATGGCATGCAGCGCCGCGACCGGTCCACTTCTCGGCGCGTCGAACGGATCCCCAGGATGCTCGGCCGACGCGTCAGCGCGCGCTGCGCTCCATCGGCGGTTGCCCCATGCTGCGCTCGAACCGGAGGCCACCGGAGCGCGCCCCGAGCCAGGCCAAGCTCAGAGCCGTCCCGAACGCGATCGCCGCGAACCCCGTCCATCCGCCTTCCGGACCGAAGGCCCCGCCCGTGACCTGCGTCGGGCCCACGACGACCCGTCGGAGCAGCGCGGCGTCGCGGAGGAGGGTCTGACCACTCACGGGCATGTCGAGGACGTTCTGCATGAAATTCCAGGCGACGTGCGCCCCCAGCGGCATCGCGAGGTGTCCGCGGACGATGCGCCCGACCGAGAGAAACACCCCCCCGAGGGCGATGTTGAGCACCGACAGCAGCGTCACGTGGGGATTGCCGGCGTGCGCGAGTCCGAAGGCGAGCGACGAGGCCAGAACGGCCGCGACGATTCCCGCCTCCACGCCGCCAGGGCCTCGAACCGCCAGCCCTTCCGCAAGGTTTCGAAGCTGGTAGCCACGGAACGCGACCTCCTCGAGGAGCGCCCCGAGCACGAAGACGCCGACGCTCACGCCGAGCGCGAACCAGGTCCCCACGTCCGGCCCGCGCCACGTGTAACGCGCCCACCCTGCGGACGATTCGACCACGGCCACGGCGCCGATGCAGAGGGCGGAGATCGCCGCGCCGACCATCAGGTCGAGCCAGCCGCGCACGCCCCACCGGAGTCCGAGGTCGTCGACGGGCCGCCGGTCGACGAAGCGCGCGCACCCCGCGCTCGTGGCCAGCACCATCAAGCCCTGCGCGCCGAACGCGAACGCATCGAGAGCCGGCGACGGGCCCGCGAGGGACCGGAGCACGCCACACGCGATCGCTGTCCCGATGAGACACGCCCCATGCACGCCGAGACGGATGAGCGCCCTGGGACGGCGCTCGCGTTCGTTCCACACCGGCGTGAACAGGCGCTCGAGCGCGAACCCCCGCGCCGGACCGGCGTCACGCACGCGTCAGCGCCTCGAGCCGTGCGCGCACGGACTCGGGTACGTCGGACAGCGCCGGGGCCCCCGCCTCGGCGAATCCCGACAAGACTCCTCGAAGCTCCGGGAAAGTCTCGAAATCGAGCGCCTCCAGAGCATCGAGCGCCTCGGAGGTCAGCGGCATCGCCTGACGCCGGTGCACCCTCAAGGCCCACGCCGGCCACTCGGCGCCCCCGACGAGCTTGGCGAGTCGGAGCGCGAACAGCGCGATCATCGCGGCCTGGTCCGTATCGAGCCGCGCCCCCACCGAGAGCCGCTCGTCGACCTCCTCCGCGGCCCGTCGCATCAGGCGCTCCGCCTCGAGGGCCTTGCCCGCCCCGATGGCCCGCGCGATGACCTCGCCGAGCAGCTGAAAGGTCCAGCTTCGATTCGACTCGGGAAGCGCGCCGGACATCGTGTCTTCCTCGAGCGCGGACGCCTCGCCGCAGTGCGGACACTGGGGAGCGACCTCGGGGTAAGGGGCCCGGCACGCGCGACACACCTTCAGGTAGCCGGTCTGGCGCGCCGCACGGGTCTCGGCCCGGACGACCGAGAACAGCAGCTCCTGGGCGCCGATGCCGATGCGCTCACCGTCCGAAAGGACCTGCGAGCCCTGGATGAGACGCCCGTTGACCCGCACGCCGTTGCGACTGCCGAGGTCGTTGAGCGTGGCCCGCCCGCCATCCACCGTGACGGACGCGTGACGCCGGGAGATCAGAGGGTCTTCGATGGTGATGTGGCAGTCCGAACTGCGTCCGATCACGACCTCCGGACCCGCGAGGTCGAACTCCTGCAACAGGAAGCGCAGTCGAAAGCGAGACATCGTCACACCGTCGGCCCGATCACCCACACCGCGACCGACGACGGCGGGCATACCGCCGTCGAGCACGCCGCCGTCGAACGCCGCACGGCCCGAAGGCGTGCCGCCGGACGAACCGCCGACTCGAACGGCTTCCCCGCGCTTTCGACGCCGCGCCGCGTCACAAGTCCATGCCGCCGAGGGGGTCGTCTGCTGCCGACACGCCGCCGGGCGTCGCCGGAGCTTGCGCGGCGCCGGTGGTCCGCGCGCTGCCGCTCGACGCAGCCCCTCCCGCCGCCGCCCCGGTTCCTGCGGCCGGCGCGTCCTGCCGCCGGCGCATCTGACCGGTCAATCGGTCCGCGATGTCCGAGTGGGCGTCCGAGGCCTCGGTCCCGCCGGGCTGCGCGTCCCCATCCCGGAGCACCGACTCCACCAGCGCATGCCCCTGCTCACCACGCTGGACAGTCCGAGCGCGAAGCTGGGGCAGCTGCTGCAGCGTCGCCTTGTCCTCGAACACGAGGCAGAAGAATCCGTAGAAGCGCGTCTGGTCGACGGCGCGGAGGCGCGTGGAGGCATCCTGCCACTCGACCCAGCGGCTCGCCTGGCGGCCCTCCACCAGCGCGCCGCTGCGCTCGACCCCGGGCCCGAAGCGGCCCTGGATGGCCTGCCCGAACTGGTCGAACGTCGCGCCGGCGAACACCGACGCATCGAAGGCCTGGTAGATCTTCCACAGGCGGTCGTTGATGAAGAAGTAGTAGCGCTGCGAGTGCGTCGAGTCGTCGCGCCACAGCATCATGGACTCGTTGTTTCCGTGGGTGAACTCGTCGCGCACGAACGACGTGTCCCACCCTCCGGCCTGCCCGTTGAAGCGGACGAAGCTCGAGCGCACCCGGCGGGTCTCGACCTGCAATTCCTGGCGCAGCCGGTCCTCCTGGACGGCGTCGCTGCGCGCGGCCTTCGTCAGGCGCTCGCGGTACGAAGCGGCGACCAGGCTCGAGACCTGCGCGAAGGTTTCCTCGGGGTTCATGCCCCACCGGAGTTCACCGAGCGCCGGCGCGATGGCCTCGCTCTGCGGCGCCTCCTCGGGCGCTGCGGCCACCGCGGCGGTTCGGCGGGCACCGCGCCCCCGACGACCGCGCTGCGCGGCGGCCTCGCCTGCCGTCGAGAGCACGGCGACCATCGACAGGATCCCCACCGCACTCACCGCGGCGCTCGTGACCGCAAGACCCATCAGAAGCCGCCTGCGCATCGCATCCTCCGTATGCCGGTCGGACCGGCATCGTGCCTTCGAGGCCGCAGCATACACGCCTCGGTCGGTGCACGACACCCAGAGTCGTCCCGGAGCGGCGCGTCGGACGCGTTCCCCGGGCTTCCGATTCAGCGGGCCGCGCCTCCGATGGCCCCGCCGAAGAACGGGAACAGCCCGGCGAGGTCGGCGTCGTCGAAGCGGAGCATCGCCCCGAGGAAGAGGTCGACCGTGCGTTCGTTGAGCACGTCGTCCGCGCCGCCGAGGATGTACAAGCTCTCGACGAGCTCGTACGAGAGGCGCGCCCGGATCCGGGGAAACTGCGAGTAGCCGAACTGGAAGATGTCCGCGTTGATCTCCAAGCGGTCGTCGAAGAAGTCGAGGTCCACGCCGAGGCCTCCGCTCGATTCCAGGATGCCGAATCGGAACGTCGCGAAATAGACCCGCTGCGCGAGCATGACCGTGAACAGGAGCTGCTCGGTCGTCGTGACCCGCGTCTCTTCGTAGAACTCGGGCTCGCCCTCCGCCGGGGGACTCCGCCGGACCTGGGTCGTCGAGAACGCCGTGCGTCCGCGCGGGTCGTCGACCAGCTGGATGAAGAAGTAGCGCCCCTCGCGCGGGAAGAGCTGGATCGAAAAGTAGTTCTTGAACGTGTTCGCGAGGAAACTGTACTCGCTGCGCAGCTCCATGACCGTGCGCAGGCGGGTGATGCCGCCGAGCACATCGGACACCCCCTCGACCGAGGATTCGACCTCGTCGATGAGGTGATCGTCGGACGTGAGACGCCCGATGGTGCCCTCCCCCGCGGCCGTCCGCCCGGTGATCTCGCCGACGTCGGAGAGGACCTGCTCGAGCTGCTCGCTGGCGCGGTGGATGGAGGCGACGGTGTCGTCGACCTCGCCGATGCCGCGATCGATGTCCCCGCGGTTCGTGTCGACGATGTCCCGGATCTCCTCGGTGATCCGCTGGATGTTGCGGAGGATCTCGTCGAGCAGCGGCCGGGCGTCGGAGGTGATGCCCTCGACGTTGCCGAGCGTGCGGCCGACCACTTCGTCGTTCGCCTGGATCGTCGCGTTGACGGCCTCGAGCGCCTCGGAGAGGTTGCGGAGGGACGAGGTCATCTGCTCGCCCGCCGCGTCGGTCCCGAAGCTGCGCTCGAGCTGCGCGGCCACCGAGCGGACCGAGTGCGCGACGGCCCCGACGTCCTGCATGATGTCGTTCATGCCCGGCGTGTCCTCGACCCCGCGGATGCGGTCGCCCTCGACCAGTCGTCGCTCGGAGGGCGTCCCCGGAGAGATGGCCAGCAGGTACTCCCCGAGGAGCGAGGCCGAGACACGGCGGACGCGCGCGTCGTCGTGCAGTTCGACCTCGCCGTCGATGACCATCTCGACCCGGGCGCGCGCGCCTTCGAGCCGGATGCTGTCGATGCGGCCGACGGTGATCCCCGCGATGGTCACCCTCGACTTCGTGATCAGCCCCGCCGCATCGTCGAAGATCGCGTGGACCCGGTATCCCTCGCCACGGGAGCTCGACTCGTCGACCGTGCGATACACCCCGAACGCAGCCACGAGGGCAGCGACGACGAGGGCCCCGACCCGGGCAGCTTTGAGTTGGTCCCCCATCGCGACGCCCGCAGTCTAGCTCGCCCTGCGCTTCTTCTTCGACTCGAGGACATGAAGCGCGGCGGGCAACGAGATGAGGGACGCGAGCACGCACGTGATCTCGCCCAGCGACATCGCGAGGCCGAACGAGTTCAGCGCCCGGTTCGCCGACGTGTACAGGGACACGTAGCCGATCAAGGTCGTCAGCGAACAGAGGATGACGGCCCCGCCGGCGCCCTCGAGCGCCGCCCGGACGGCGACCACGCCGTCACCGCCCGCCGCGTCGCGCTCTTCGAGGAATCGCTTCACGTAGTTGACGCCGTACTCGACGCCGATCCCGAACGTCACGGGGAACGCGACCATGTTCAAGAAGTTGATCTTCGCGCCCACCAAGGTCAGCAGCCCGAGCATCCACACGACGCCGCCGACCATCGAGAGCAGCGAGAGCAGCCGCTCACGACGGGACCTGAAGGTCGTCAGCAGAAGCAGGACGGTGGCGAGAAACGAAGCGCCGATCGCGCGTGGGCCATCCTCGAAGATCGTCTCGAGCAGGTCGGCGAAGACCACCGCGATGCCCGCCACGGCAGGACGCCGACCGTCCTCGGTGCGCGCCGAGCGCGCCCCTTCGGACCAGCGGATCATGTAGCGCCCGTCCCAGGTGCTCTGCCCCTCCGCGTGCTCGACGAACACCAGGCGACCTCGCGTGCCGTCCCGCTCGATGAAGGGACGGGCCACGCTCGCGGGCAGGTCCTCGAGCGTGACCGCGGCCGGAGCCTCCGGCGGGAGCTGCTCGTCCACCTGCCGCTGACGCTCCTCGGAGAGGTACGGGCGAACCTCGAGCAAGAGCTGCCGCAACTCGCGAAGGACGGGAAGCTTCGGCGCCACGTCCGAGGGAAGCAGGTCCTCGATCGTCCGCGTCGCCCCGAGCACGCCCGGGTGCGCCGTGCGGTAGCGCTCGAGGGAGGCGCGCAGCGCCGGGACGTCCTCGCGTCGGGGCGCGAGAAGTGCCAGCGCGCTGCCGCTGGTCGTCTCCTCGACGGTCTCGCCGACCTTCTGGTTCACCCACGACACGCGGCTGCTCGAGGAGCGCTCCGCCTGCAGGTTGCGGAAGTCGTACTCGAGCGGGTCACGCATCACGGTCCACGCCGCGCCCACGGCGCACACCGCGGTCAGGAGCGCGGTGGCCGCGAGCACCCGGGCGGGGGTCCGGGAGGCCGCGCCATCGGCCTGCGCCCCGAGCGCGAGCCTGGCGAACAGCACGCCGTACACGCCCTTGCGCGCCTTGTCGCGCGCATCGAACGCGAGAGGCCGCCACCGCTCCGACAGCGCCGCGAGGGCGGGCAAGAGCCCGTACGCCGCCGCCCAGCACAGGGTCATTCCCGTCGCTCCGATGAGCCCGAAGTCCCGGAATCCTCGGTAATCGGTGACCATCAACGAGGCGTACGCGAGCGCCGCGGCCACGGTGGCCGCGAGGGTGCCGGCCCACGTGCCCTCGTGCGCACCGGCGATGGACGCCTCGACGTCACGGCCGGACCGACGCTCCTCGAAGTAGCGCCCGAGCCACATGATGTTCGCGTTGATCCCGTTGCCGATGACGATCGAGCCGAGGAACGCCGTCGATGCGTTGAGGTAGTCGACCGCGACCTCCGCGATGCCGAACGTCATGCACGCCGGCGGAATCATCGCGAGGCCGAGCAAGGGCAACGCACGGACCCGACCAAAGAAGACGAAGATCGAGACGAGGAGCAGCACGACCGTCACGATCGTCGACTTCTCGACGGCCTCGCGCAGCGCGTCCGTCTCTTCGCGCGCATCCATGATGTCGCCGCCGTAATCGATGCGGAGTCCCTGATGCTCCCAGCCCACCGAGGTCCCGAGCGAACGCCTCGCGCGGGCAGGCGAGCCCGCCGAAGCGTCCGCCGCGGCTTCGATGGCTGCGATGAGGCGGCCGGAGGCGCCGCCTTCCCCGCCCCGGATCGACGTGCGGAAGAACACGAACACGATGGGTTCGGTGGGGTGCTGGTAGAAACCGCCCGGGAAGCGCTCCATCGCCCCGCGTGCCTCGTCCGCCTCGTGCCGGAGCCGCTCGAGCACCGCCTCGGGGTCCGGCGGCGGCGCGTCGTCGCCGAGGTCGATGAAGAACGGGTTCGCGCGCAGGCGCTCCCACTCGAGACGGTCGCGCAGGGAATCGCGCACCTCGATCAGGTCCGCGAGCGGCGCGTAGACGTGGCGCCGCTCCTCCACGAACGTCGCGAAGTCCCCGATGTTCCAGTCGACGGCCGCGATCTGAAGATCGTCTCGACCCTCGAGGCGAGACACCAGCGCGCGGGTGAACGTGTGCAGCGCCTCGACGTCGGGCGAATCCCCCTGCGCCTGCAGGGCCAGCGTGAGGGTCGACGTGCCACCGAAGCGAGACCGGATCTCGTCGAGGTCGCGCACCGAGGCCGCGCTCTCGGGGAGCATCGCCTGGAAGTCGCTGTTGAGCTCGAGCTCGAGCATCCATGGCAAGGCGACGAGTGCCAGCGCGAACGCCCCGACGACGAACGGCACCGGACGGGCCGCCTGGATGCGCGCCCACCGACGCCAGGGACGCGCCCGAGAGTCGGCCTGCGAGGGGTTGTCGGTCGGAGGGGTCAACGCGCTCACCGGGGTGTGGGGATCGAACCGGCCGCGGCATGCCCGCCGGCCCGCGGGTCACTCCGACGCGTGGGTGTCCGGCGACTCGGCCGGGGGCGCCTTCCACAAGGCCGACACCAGCAGGCACACGCCGGCGAGCGAGAACTGGCAGATCCGCGCGACGAGCGCAATCCCGATCGCGGTCGCCGTTCCCTCGGCCAGGCCGAGGGCACCTGCGAACACGGCGTACGCGCCTTCCGTGATGCCGACCTGGTTCGGAACCATGTCGCCCATGCCCGCCCCGACCAGGTGGATGCCCTGTGCGACGAGGGCGCGCTGCGCCGTCCACGCCCCCCCGACCGACACGAAGATGAGGCCGTACTGCACGGTCTGAAAGAGCCGCCCCGCGGTGGTCGCGAGCAGCACCGGGATCCACGGAGAGGGCTCCCGGAGCGCGGCGTCGAAGCTCGGCCCATGGGACGCCAGCATGGGGAAACGCCGTCCGAGCCACGCGCCGAGCCTGGAGCGGCGCGTGATGAGGACGATGGTTCCGCCGATCCCGAGGGTCACGAGGCCGTTGACCAGCACGGCCCACGCGAGCCCCGAACCAGAGCCCGTCGCGAACGCCACCGCGACCCAGCAAGGGATGGAGATGATCGTGTTGCCGAGCAACGTCGCGGCCTGCAGCCGCGCAGCGGCCGCGGCGGCATGGGCGGCGCCCACGTACGGCGCGAACCCCGCGGCACGGGCGACCTCTCCCCCTGTCCTCCCCGCCGGCAGCAGCTGCATCACGCCGTACTGGACGAGCGCAGTTCGCACCCAGACGGCCAAGGGCACGGAGCCGCCGCGGCCACCGAGGATCCGCCTGAGCGCGACGGCGTCCATCCCGAAGAACAGGACCTCCAGCAGGAGGATCCACGGAAGCCAGATGCCGGCTTCGAGGACGGTCGCGAGGACCCGCTCCGGACCGGCGCCCCGCACGAGGAGCACCAGCGCTGCGAGCCCCCCGACGAGGAGCAGCCCCCGGGCGATGCGTCGCACCCAAGGGCTCCGGAGACCGCGACCTGCCCCGACGTCGGACGGGCGCGCATGACCGTCGTCCGACGGGCGCGCGTGACCGACGCCGGGCGGGCGCGCATGACCGACGTCGGACGGGCGCGCATGACCGGCGCCGGGCATGCTCGCCGAAGGGCCCGCGTCTCGCCCGTCTCCCGCGTCGGGCGTCCTCATCGCTCGATCAGCCCTCGACGCGCGCCAGCTCCGCGAGTTCCCCGCGGTGCTCCCACACCTTGCGGAAGGCCGCCGCGTAGCCGTCCACCACCGACGCGTTCTGCGCGATGAGCGGGCAGGTCTGGGAGAACAGCACGATCGACGAATCGAGGAGCCGCCGGGCCATCGGGAAGCGCTCCGGCGCGTAGTTCGTACGCAGGAAGTCCAGGTCGCCCGCGGAGAACGGGAACCCCTTGCCGTAGCCGCGCATCTCCTGGAACAGCGGGAAGCTCGGCATCGGCTCGCCCTGCCACATGACCACCTCGCAGCCCTCCGCCTGGAGCGCACGGCGCACGGCGTCGCGGAACTGCAGCGGCGTCAGGTCGACGCCGGCCTTCACCGGATCGAGCCAGACGCGGAACTTGTGGAACACGCTCGTGCCGCGGGCCGGGACGCGCGGGGGTGTCACCCCAGGAAGCTCGTCGAGCGCCCGCGACAGGCGGGCGGCGTGCTCCTGCGCGCGGGCCGTCCTCTCCCCGAGTCGGCGGAGCTGCGCACGCGCGAACGCCGCCATCATCTCGTTGCCGCGGTACATCGAACCCACGCCGTTCGACACGTGCCAGTTCCCGTCGAGCGGACGCTCGGCGTTCCACTTGCCCGTGCCGACCCGGGCGAGGTTCTGCCCGAAGTTGCGGATCTTGTTCGCCCGGTCGAGCGCGTCCTCGTCGTTCGTGACGAAGACACCGCCCTCGCCCGCCGAGAGGTTCTTGCTCGACTGCAGGGAGAACCCAGCCCCCGCGTCGAAGGTCCCGACGGGGCGGCCGTCGTAGGTCGCGCCATGGGCCTGCGCGGCGTCCTCGATCACGCGAAGGCCGTTGGCCTGGGCGAACTCGAGGATGGGCGCGAGGTCGGCCGGTGCTCCGTGCACGTGCACTGGCATGATCGCCCGGGTCCGCTTCGACAACGCGGTCGACAGCCCCGCGGGGTCGAGGTTGCCGTCTTCGCGGACGTCGACGAACACGGGAATGGCGCCCTGACACACGACCGCGAGCGCGGTCGCGACGAAGGAGTACGCGGGCACGATGACCTCGTCCCCTTCGCCGATGCCGGCCGCGCCGACCGCGACCTGCAAGGCGCTCGTCCCCGAGTGCGTCAGGAGCGCGTGCTTCGCGCCCTGGAACGCCGCGAATTCCTCCTGAAACGCGCGGGCCTCGGGCGCGTCGCTCCCGCTCAACACCCCCCGTTCGAGGACCGTGGCCACCGCCTTCCGACAGTCGTCGTCCACCACGGGCCACCGTGCATGGAGTTCACGATCGAGAACCGGCGTCCCACCGAGCGCTGCCAACTTGCCCATCGAACCCTCCGCGCGAAAAAGCGATGGGCCCGTCCGATGCGAGACCGAACGGGCCCGTGGGCGTCAACGCCCGGCCCTGCTCACTTCTTGTCCGCGTTGGCGCGGGCCCACGCGAGCAGCATCTCTTCCTGCTTGAACACGTCGTGCTCGGGCTTGTCGTTCTCGCCGTGGTAGGGCGACTTGAAGTAGATCGACAGCTGGCGCTGGATCCCCTTCTCACCGCGCTGCTTGGCCACCTCGATGAGGCGGACCATGTCGAGGACCAGCGGCGCCGCGAGGATGGAGTCCTGGCAGAGGAAGTTGATCTTCATCTGCATCGGCACGCCACAGAAGCCGCCGATGTCGATGTTGTCCCACGCCTCCTTGGCATCGCCGCGGGGCTTGTAGTAGTGGATGTGGACCTGGTGGTTCTCGACGCGGTAGCCGACGATCGAGTCGAGCACGGCCGCCTTGCTGAGCACCTTGGTCTTGTTCGACGCGGGGTTGTCGAGGACGAGGCCGTCGTTGTTCCCGAGGAAATTGACCGAGTACCAGCCGATGACCTTCAGGTTCCGGACGCGGAACATCGACGCGAGGGCCGTCTTGAGCAGGGTCTGGCCGGTCTTGCCGTCCATGCCCGCGTACGAGTTGCGAAGCTCGTCGGCCTGCTCCTGGAGCGCCGGGATGTTCGTCAGGCTCGGGGCGAAGTTGCAGTACGGCACGCCGAGCTTGTTCGCGACGTAGAAGTAGCGCATCGCCGGCGAGATCGCCGAGTGGTTCTCGTCGACGGCCTTCTCGAACGCCGCGAGGGTCTTGTGGCAGTCGAGGAGCTCCTGGTAGCGCTCCGTCGACGCGAGATTGACCATCACGACGGTCTCGCAACCGTGCGCGTTCTTGAAGTCGACGATCGTCTTCTCGATGTGCGCGAGCTCGTCGCGGAACGTCTTGACCTTGACGATGTTGTCGCCCTTCGCGTTCGAGGCGTACTCGCCCGAGAACACGGCCGGCCACGGCTTGATGGCCTGCAGCGCGTCCTTGATCTCCGCGAGCTGCGTCGCGGGGAGGACGTTGTGGTGGAGCGCCGCCGTGTAGACGTCGCTCGCCTGGAGGTCCCAGCCGCCGAAGACGATGTCCTCGAGGGGCGTGAACGCCAGGTGGTCGGTGACCTGCTCGCCGGGCGCCGGATTGCCGGCCTCGGTGATCATGCCGAAGCGCGGCACGATGCCGCGGACCATGAGCTCCACTCCCGCGATGACGGTCGAGGCGACCGCGCCGTTCACACCGACGATGACGATACCGAGCTTCTTACCCATGATGGTCCTCTCTGCCCTTCTTCCGAATCTTCCGTGCTTCCGCGTTCTTGGCGGGAGTGTCCTCGTGTCAGGCCCCGACGTAGCGACGCAGGAGGTCCCTGCGGTCTGCGTCGAGGATGCGCGGGAACTTGCTCTGCACGCTGGTGTTCCCGATGTCGTTCATGAACCGCTTCACCGAGCCCGGCGGGAGCACCACGAGCTCGGGGGCGAAGATCCCCACCTCGTTCACACGGTGCTCCCGGTAGACTCGATTTTCCCGGCAAAGGCCCTCGTCGAAGGCCCTCGCGAAGGCTTCGGCCTCGACGGGGGGCCGCCCCCCCTCGAACTCGACGAAGAGCACGTAGCGCGACCGCGACGTGCCATCGACCCCGACGTCCGCGCCGCAGCCGTAATCGACCGTCGTCGCGGGGAAGCGCGAGAGCGCGTGCTCCATCGCGGCCTGGATCTCGACGTGGGTCGTCAGTTCCTGCGTCGTCGACAGGCACCCGCTGATGCGACCGGCGAACTCGATCCGGAGCGGGTCGAGCGACGGGAAGCGGACCAGGTCGCCGAGTCGGTAGCTGTACAGGCCACTCGGGGTCGTCACGTGGATGGCGTAGAGCTTGTTCTTCTCGACGCCCCAGAGCGG
>CAIKNO010000435.1 GCA_903828805.1 uncultured Sandaracinus sp.
GCCGGGGGCGGCGCAGACGAGGGCTCGCCCTCCGTGGGGGGCGCGGACGGGCGCGGGCGGCGGGTGGCGCGCTTGCGCGGGGCGGGCGACGGCTCGGACTCGCCCTGCGGCGACGTGGCGTCCGAACCTTCGAGGCCGGGGATGTGGGTCTGCAGTGGGGGCTCGATCTCGCGGGAGGGCATGCCCTCGGACGGCGCTCGCGCATCCGAGGGCGGGGGTGGTCTGCGGCTGCGGGTCCGCGGCCCGGACGTCCTGGCCACGCCGTCGGACGAGGGGGGCTCGTCGCCGGCTCGAGGGCGCGCGTCGGGGTCGGGGTGGACGGGATCCATGGCTCGGGCGGTGGCTCGCACGGCGGTCACCGCGCGTCCCCGGCGGCGCATGGGTCCCGCGTCCGGAGGGCGCGACACCTCGATCCGTCGGGGAGCCGGATCCGCCCTGCGTGTAGCAACCTTCCAGGGTGGGGGCAACGGGCCGGGCTCCCGGGCCGCGCTACACTCGCCCCCGGTGCGGCACGACGTCATCGTCCTGGGGCTCGGAGTGATGGGGGCGGCCGTGCTCGCCTCGCTCGCGGAGCGAGGGCGTCGGGTGCTCGGGATCGAGCGCTTCGACGTGCCCCATGGGTTCGGCAGCTCGCACGGGGCGACCCGCGTCATCCGCAAGGCCTATTTCGAAGATCCCGCCTACGTGCCCTGGCTCCACGAGGCGTGGGCGCACTGGGAGCGGCTCTCCGCGCGCTCGGGCGAGCGTCTGCTCGTCCGCACGGGGGCTCTGCACTTCGGCCCGGAGGGCCACCCCGATCTCGAGGCGGTCCGGCAGGCCGCGCGTCGGCACGATCTTCCGGTGGAGCACCTGGATGCCCGGGCGCTCGCCGCGCGCTTCCCGATGTTCCAGCCGGCGCCCGGCGATGCCGGCGTCCACGAGCGAGACGGTGGCGTGCTGCGGGCGGAGCCGGCGGTGGTGGCGCTCGTCCAGGCGGCCCTCGACGCCGGCGCCGAGGTGTCGGCGCGCACCCACGCGCTCGGCGTCGAGATCGGGGACCGGGGCGTCCGGGTCGTGACCGACCGCGCGGTTCATGAGGCGGACCACCTGGTCCTCGCGCTCGGCGCGTGGAGCGAGGGGGACGCCTCGCCCGTTCCGATCCCCGTGCCTCTCCAGGTGATGCGCCAGGTCCAGCTCTGGTTCTCGTCCCGGGACCGTGCGCTGACCATGCCGTCGCGGATGCCCGTGTTCCTGCGCTTCGGCGCGCCCTGCTTCTACGGGCTGCCGGCGCTCGACGTGCCGGGCGTGAAGGTCTGCATGCACCACGGCGGCGAGGCGACACGCGCCGAGGGGCTCGACCGCGCGCTGCGCGAGGCGGACGAGGCCGAAGTCCGCCGCTTCGTCGAGGCGCATCTGCCCGTCGCCGACGGTCCGCTCCTCGGGGCCCGCGTCTGCATGTACACGAACACGCCCGACGGACACTTCGTCGTGGGGGGACACCCGCACGAGCCCTCGCGCATCACGCTCGCGTGCGGGTTCTCCGGCCACGGCTTCAAGCTCGCCCCGACGATCGGCGAGATGGTGGCCGCGCGGATCCTCGACGGCGTCCCGACCCCCGCGCTCTTCGATCCGGCGCGCTTCGCCGCGGGCGCCGTGGCGCCTTGAGCGCGTGGCTCTCCGCCGCGGGCTGGGCGACGCTCGGAGTCGCCTGCGCCGCGCTGCTGCTCCGAGGGGCCCAGCTCGCGCTCCTGCTGCGGATCGGCCGCGCCCTCCGGGCCCGGTCGGAGCCCTACGCCGTGCTCGACGGGGCCGACGTGCCGTCGCACGTGCGCGCGGTGCTCGACCGGATGGAGCGCCTCGAGGCCCTCGGGTTCGCGCACGTCGGATGGGTCCGCGGGGGCCTCGAGATCGCGGTGCCTCCGCACGCGCCGGTGCTGCATCGACTGCTGCAGCTTCCCGGCACCGGCACGTTCGCATGGCTGCGGATCGCCGACCCGCCGCGCCCCGGCGGCGAGGTGGCCGTGACCCTGGTCGGCGCGCTCGAGGGCGGGGGCTCCGCCGACACCAGCGATCCCCCCGGCTCGGTGCTCTGGTTGCAGCTGCCTGCCTGGATCCACACGACCCTCTGCCCCGGCGCGGACCCCGCGGCGCTGCTCGACGCGCACCGACGGTCCGTCGCGTCGAGCGGCGCGCTCGAGCCCCCGTGCACGCTCGCCGAACACCTCGCGGCCACCGCCGAGAGGGACGCGCGGCTGCTCGCGCACGCGGAGGCCGTCGGCGACCTGGCCCACGACGCCGACGGGTCGTTCGCGTTGACGTGGCCCGCGGCGCTCCGGCTGGCGTGGCGCTCGGCGGCCGCGTCGTTCTCGGCGCGGCGGGCGGCCGACGCGCGCCGTCGCACCGCGGGCGAGGACGCGGCGCCTTGGCCGGTCGAGGTCGAGGTCGAGGCCTGGGCGCGGGCCGACGCGCTCCGGGCCTCCCCCGCGCCGTCGGGCCTCACGGGGGCGGTGCTCGTCGGCACGTTCACGCTCTTCGCGCTCTCGCTGTTCGGCCTCGTGCCGGGGGTGCAGGTGGCCGCCGTCCTCGCGGTGGTCGGCGTGCACGAGCTCGGCCACTACCTCGCGATGAGGGGGCGCGGTTACCACGACGCGCGCATCTTCTTCGTCCCCTTCCTCGGGGGCGCGACCACCGGCCACAAGGACGGCTCGAGCCTCGCGGACGAGATGTGGGTGCTGCTCGCGGGGCCCTTGCCCGGACTCGTGTGCGGCCTGCTGGTGATCGCCGCCGGCGCGTGGGCGCGCCTGCCACCGTGGGCGGGCGAGACCGCCACCATCGCGGTCGCCATCAACGGCCTGAACCTCTTGCCGCTCTTTCCTCTCGACGGTGGGCGCATCGTGCATCGACTCGTCGCGCGGGGACGGCCGCGCACCGAGCTCGCGTTCCGCCTGCTCGGCGTCGCGGGGCTCGTCGCCCTCGGGGTGGCCCTCGAGGCGCCCCTCCTGTGGATCGTGCCGGCGTTGATGCTCCTCGGCGCGCGCTCGCAGTGGGCCCTCGCGGCCGCGGAGCGCGCGCTGCGCCAGGCGCCGCTGCCGGTCGACGTGCCCGCGCGGCGCGCCCGGATCCTCGGGCAGCTGCGGGCCTCGATGCCCAAGGACGGCCTCGCGGTGCGCTTGCTCCGGGCGCGCCTGCTCGAAGGCCGCCTCGACGGTGCGACCGCGTCGCTCGGGTCGCGTGCGGCGTGGATGGCGCTCTACCTGGGCTCGATCGCGGGGCCCGCGGCGCTGCTGCTGTGGGGGCATGCCCGCGCGCCCGCGGTCGTGGATCCCTCGCTCGTTCGCATCGTGTGCGGGGATGCGTCGAGCCTGCCGCCGGTCGGGGTCGGACCGGCGGTGCTCTGGGTCTCGCCCGAGTGGGCCTCCGGCCCGCCGGCGTCGTATGCGATGCCCACCGCGGAGGCGCTGCGGGCGGGCTGCGTGGACATGCCCTGGTCGGACACGTCGGGCGAGGAGCGCGCGCGCGACGGGTCTCCAGGTTGCACGCACGGCATCGTGCTCGCGGAGGACGGCTGGTTCGCGGTGTCCACCCCGCATCCGGCCCTCGAGCTGGTGCGCTTGACGGCGCACGCGTGTGCCCGAGGGGCGCGCGCCGTGTGGGTCGATCCCGCATCGCTGCCAGGCCTGCCGGCCCCGCCGCCTTCGCCGCGCTGACGCGAAGGGCGCGCTCCTCAGCGCAGGCCGAAGAACTTCCGGATGCGGTCGAGCAGATCGCGCGAGCGGACCTCGACGACGGCCTGTCCGTTCATCTCGGGCCCGATCGGCACCTGGCCGAGCGCGAGCTCGCGCGCGGCGAGCATCGTGCTCATCTCGAGGGCGAACTCGGGATGGGCTCCGAGCACCGGCGCGAGCACCGCCTTGTCCACGACGAGCAGCGCGCTCGGACCGAGGGCGCGCACCGTCGCGCGTCGCTTCTCGCCGGTCATCAGCGACATCTCGCCGAAGAATCCGGAGGCGCCGATGACCGACACGCGCATCGCCTCGCCGTGGCGGGTCAGCAGGACCTCGACCTCGCCCCGCTCGACGACGAAGAGCTCGTCCCCTTCGTCGCCCTCGGCAATGACCGTCTCGCCGGCCATGAAGAACCGGCGCTTCGAGCCTCGCGCGAGCGCGTCGAGCACGTCGTCGGGCAGACCGCGGAAGAGGTCGACGAAGCGCAGCGTTCGCTCGCGGTGCTCGGCCGCCAGCGTCTGGTCCGCGGCGCGCGCCTCGTGCCCGGCGTCGTGCATGAGCACCGTGCGGGCCGGGAAGGGGATCGGATGTCCGGCCCGTTGCAACGCGAACCACACGCGGTCGCGGACGTCACCGTCGACGGGCTCGCGGCGCCCGAACTGGTCGGTCCAGAACCGGACCTTGTACTCGACGCCCGCGTCCCCGAAGCCCAGCGTGACGATGTCCGGCGCCGGCTCCTGCAGGACCTCCGGCGACGAGCGCACCGCCTGCAGCAGGACCGCGTGCGCGTCGGTCGGCGGAACGGCGTAGGGGAGGGCCACCGTGACGGCGCGGCGCACCGCGGTCGTCGGCTTGCTGTAGTTGCGGATCGAGGCGCGGGCGAGGGCCCCGTTCGGCACGGTGATCTCGACCCCGTCCACCGTGCGCACCCGGGTGGCCCGCCAGTTGATCTCGACCACGCGCCCGACGTTCGAGGCATCGGCGTCGAACTGGATCCAGTCGTCGATCTCGAAGGGGCGCTGGGCCTGGATCGCGAGCCCGGCGAAGAGGTTTCCGAGCGTCTCCTGCAGCGAGAGACCGAGCACGGCCGTCAGGAGCGCGGACGTGGTCAGCAGGGATGAGGGCTCGACGCCCGCGGCCCGGAGCACCGCGAGCAAGACCGCGGTGTAGAGCAGTCCCTGGAGGATGTCCTGGATGATCCGGGGCAAGGGCACGCGCCCGCGCCGGACCACCAGCGCGTGGATCAGCAGCAGGAACGACGCGCGGCCGATCGCCAGCAGAAGCAACCCGAACGCGAGCACGTGCAGGCCCGACACGAACGGCGCGCGCTCGGGCAGCAGCAGGCACGCGCCCGCCACGGCCGCGTGGACCGTCACGAGCACCGCGGGGCCGCGCAGCAGGCCTCGCTCGTGTCGATCGAGGACGAACCACCCGACCACGATGAGCCCGAGTGCGACGGCGAGACCGGCACCGCCGAACGATGCGGCGTCGAGCAGACGCTGGAACCGGGCCGCGGTGATCACGGCCGCAGGGTGCCAGAGGTCGGGCGCGTTGTGCGGCCCTTCGCTCGACGACGCCGCGCGCACCGTACGGGGGACGTGGCACGGTCGCGATGCCGTGCCACCTTGCGCTCCCCATGACGCCCACGATCGCGCTCTTCGACATCGACGGAACGCTCGTGACCTGCGGCGGCGCCGGGAGGCGCTCGATGACCCGCGCGTTCGCCGACCTCGGCGCGTCGGCTTCGTGCATCGACTTCGACTTCGGGGGCATGACGGATCGCGCCATCGCGCGGCGAGGGCTGCGCGCGTCCGGTCGTCCGGAGACCGACGCCGAGATCGAGGCGCTCATCGCCCGCTACCTCGGTCACTTGCAGGACGAGCTGCCCCGGTCGGCGGGCTTTCGCGTGTTGCCCGGCGTGGTCGCTCTGCTCGACGCGCTTCGGACCCGGCCGGGCCTCGCGCTCGGGCTGGGGACCGGCAACGTGGTGCGAGGCGCCGAGACGAAGCTCGCGCAGGGGGGACTGCTCGGCCGCTTCGCGTTCGGGGGTTATGGATGCGACCACGAGGACCGCGCCGCGCTGCTCGCCGCCGGGGCGGCCCGGGGGGCAGCGCAGCTGGGCCTTTCCGTCGAGGCGTGCCGGGTGATCGTCCTCGGCGACACGCCGCGCGACGTGGCGGCGGCGCACGCGATCGGGGCCTCCTGCGTGGCGGTGGCGACGGGGACCTTCGGCGTCGAGGCGCTGCGCGAGGGTGGTCCGGCGCTGGTGGTGCAGGACCTCACCTCCCCCGCCGTGCACGCCTGGTTCGACTGAACGCGGGGCGCGGTGCCGCGCTCCTCCCGGGCGGCATCATCCCGCGTCGGGCTGCGGCTCCATGCCGAGCGCGCGGCGCGTCCGCCGCACCGCGAGCGCGAGGGACACGACGCATGGGCTGCACGAGCTGCCGCAGCAGGTCGTCGGGTCGGGCGGCTCGTCGAGGTACACCCGGACCATCTCCCGTTGCGACTCGCACATGCCGGCGCAGCGCAGACCTTCGGTGATGGCCTCGTCGATGGCGCGTTCGTCCACCCGGCGGAGGCTCCCATGCCACGCCCGGTGCGCAACGTGCGGCGTCCCCGAACGACCCGGGTCTCCCCGACGCGTTCGATCCGCGCGGGGCCGCGGGCCCGTCGCGCGGGCCCGTCGCGTCGCGGAACCGCCCCGAGGCTGGTGGGCCGTGGACCCGGGGCCCACATGCCGGCGCAGACGCGATGATCCGCGCCTCCTCGGGCGACGCGCGTCCGACGCGACCCGTGAACGGAGGCCCCATGCTCTTCCGGCAGCTCTTCGACCTCGAGTCTTCCACCTACTCCTACTTGCTCGCCGACGCCGCGGGGCGGGAGGCCGTCCTCATCGACCCGGTGTTCGAGCAGGTGGATCGCGATCTCGGGTTGTTGCGGGAGCTGGGGCTCACCCTCGTGTTCGCGCTCGACACGCACGTGCACGCCGACCACGTCACGGGCGTCGGCGTGCTCCGCGCGCGGACCGGTTGCCAGACGGTGATCTCGCGGCGGGCGAACGTCGGCTGCGCCGACCGGGCGGTCGCCGAGGGCGACCGGATCGTGTTCGGCGCGCACGCCCTCGAGGTCCGCGAGACGCCCGGGCACACGGCGGCGTGCCTCACGTATGTCACCGCCGATCACGCGAGGGCGTTCACCGGGGACGCGCTGCTGATCCGCGGCACCGGGCGCACCGACTTCCAGCAAGGGGACGCCCGCGCCCTCTACCGGTCGGTGCACGAGAAGATCTTCACGCTCCCCGATGGGTGTCGGGTGTACCCGGGTCACGACTACCGGGGCTTCACGGTCTCCACCGTCGGCGAGGAGAAGCACCACAACCCGAGGCTCGGCGCCGGCGCGACCCTCGCGCAGTTCGTCGACACGATGGCGCATTTGCAGCTCGCGCTGCCGAAGAAGATCGACGTCGCGGTGCCCGCGAACCTGCACTGCGGCGTGCCGCTGGGGGTCCCGTCGAGCCCCGAAGCGCCCGCGGCCCGCGCCTTCGTTCCGTCGGCGTGGGCGCCCGTCGAGCCCAGCGCGGCCGGCGTTCCGGAGCTCGTGCCCGAGTGGGTCGCCGCGCACCCCGGCGTGGCGCGTCTGGTCGACGTGCGCGAGCCGGACGAGTTCGATGGAGAGCTCGGGCACATCGAGGGCGCCGAGCCCGTGCCGCTCGCGTCCCTCGGAAACGCCTCGGCGCGGTGGGAACGGAGCGCGCCGCTGATCACGGTGTGCCGCTCGGGGGGACGCTCGGGCCGCGCTGCGCTCGA
>CAIKNO010000436.1 GCA_903828805.1 uncultured Sandaracinus sp.
GCCGCCGCTGCCGCCGCTGCGGTCGGTGCACTCGCCGGCGGTGCCCCCGATGACCTCGTAGCCCGCCCCGGCGGTCGCGCCGCCTCCGCCGCTTCCGTTCGCGCCGGGCGTGCCGCCCGTGCCCGACAAACCCGCGAGCCGGCCGAGGGCATCGAGCTGTGGCGCCGCGGCACATCCGAGCCCGCCGGTGCCGCCCGCGCCCGCCATGCCGTCCCCTCCGTTGCCGCCGTCCCTCGGCACGGTCGGATTGTCGTCGCAGAAATTGCAGACGCCGCGGTTCGTGGGCGCGCTGTACGTGCGCTCGCCGGGCGCGCCGGGGGAGGCGCCCCGACCGCCACCCGCCGCAGGATTCGGGGTCGCGAGCGAGAGCACGCGCGCGATGTCGCAGACGCCCCCCCTCGTGAAGTCCGTGCAGCCCGCGTTCGCGCACGCCGCCCCGTTCGTGCAGATGGACCCCGGGCACTCCGCCGCACCGCCGCGGCCGCCCCCGACGTCGATGCCCCGGCAGGCGTGCGCGCCGCCCGCGCCGCCCTCGACCACGCGACAGGCCAGCCCCTCGGTGTTGCCGGGCGCGCCCTCGCCGCCGCGCACGCCATCGAGCTCCGAGAGCGACGTGAGCCCCCACGCCCGGAGGTTCGTGCTCGACTCGTCGCCGCGCACCCCGTCGCTGCCGCGGCCCGACAGGACGGTCAGCGCGGCGAAGCGCACCTCGGGACCGCACCCGTCGACGAACACGCCGGTGCTGCCGGAGCCTTGGCGGGTCGCGTCCGAGGCCTGGACGACGAAGCCCTCGATGCGGGTCGCGGCGCGGACGCCGCGGCAGACCATCGGCGGAGCGCCGCTCTCGGCCGCGGTCCGCTCGAGCAGGACGGGATAGAGTTCGAGGTCGCGGTCGCGGAAGTCGGGGCTGTAGCCGCCGTACACGCTGACGCCCGCCACGACCTCGAAGAGGCCGTCGTAGATGCCGCGCGACACGAGCACGGACTTTCGCTCGACGCGCGCACGCTCCATGGCCGCCGCCGGCGTCCGCATCGGACGGGCGAGGGAGCCGGGGTTCGTGTCACTTCCGGTCACGCTGACGTAGATGAACGAGGTCGTGTCGTCGGTGACTCCGTCGCAGTCCGCGTCGCCCCCGATGGCCGGCGGGGGCCCGCTTCCGCTCGCGCGGCGACACTCGCATCCGTTGGCGGGGATGCGGTCGACGTCGACGAAGCCCTCCTCGCAGACGACGCTGCACGCGACCTCGGGGCCCGCCCCCACGGCCGCGCACGTCGCGACCATGTTCGGGCCCGGCTCGACGCATGGCGTCGCGCAGGCACCGCAGTGCAGCCGGGCGACGTAGCGTCCCTCGCCATCGCGGAACGTCTCGTCGACGGCGCCGTCGCAGTCGTCGTCCTCTGCGTTGCAGGCCTCGTCGAGCACGGGCTCACACGCGCCCACGCCGTCCGCATCGCATCGCTGGGCGCCCGCACAGCGATGGCCCTCCGTCGGCGCCGCGATCACGCACGCGAGCTCGACCCCCTCCATGCCCTCGCCACACGCGCAGAGTCCGCTCGAAGGGGCGCACTGCGAAGCGCTTCCCTCCGCCCCGGGCCGGCACTCGAAGCCCTCGGGGCAGCGCACCCCGCCCTCGCACGGCTGCCCGCAGCGGCTCTGGCCGCTGGCGGTCTCCAGGCAACGCGCGCCCGGCACGCGCAGCGCGCAATCCGCGTCGACCGTGCAGGGGAGACAGAGGACCGGCACATCGGGCACGCACGCGCCCTCGCCCGCCGCGTGGAAGCCCGGCGGGCAGGAGACCAATCGGCAGATCGGACCGAGCGACGGGTCGTCGTCGCAGGCGACGGCCTCGGCCGTCGGGAACGCGTCCCGGCAGTCCACGCCGCAGCCACCGCACGCGGCCACCGTCCGGTAGGCCCCGTCCTCGTCGACGAAGCCTTCGTCGAGACGCCCGTCGCAGTCGTCGTCCCGGAGGTTGCAGCGCTCCTCCGACCCGCACGGGTGGTCGTCGTAGCAGCCCACCGCGACCACCGCGCACCACGCGATGAAGACGAACCGCGCCACCCTCGCGGCCCCCGCCTTGCCACGAACCTCAGCGAACGACGACATCGACCGCTCCTCCCTCGGTGCCGTCCGAGGCCGCTGCGGCCCCGCCGCCGCCACGGCCCGCGAGGCCTCCACGGCCGAGCCGGAACGCGTTGTCCGACCGCCACAGGGCCACGCCCGCAGGCTCCACCGCGAACCCCGTCACCCAGATCCCGACCGAGGCGCCGCCGCAGCCGCCACCGCCACCGCCGCCCGCCCCACCCGTGCCGCCGAGTCCTCCGCGGGCCCCGGGAAAGGGACCCGCGAGGGTGGGCGTCGAGCGTGCGCCGCGGTCGAGGGTGCCTCCGAACGCGCCGTTCGCTCCGCGCCCACCATCCCCGCCCGCCCCTCCATCCCCGCCGCGCCCGCCGTCGGCCGGGATCAGCGTCACGCCACGCAGCGAGGGCACCGAGGACGAGGCTGCCGCCGCACGGACGAGGATGGCCACCGAGGGCGCGCCGCTCGAACCGCCACCGCCGGCCGCACCGCCGCATCCGCCCGCGCCACCGCCGCCGCCCCCGCCACCCAGGCCGTCCGTGAACTCGCAGACACCCTCGAACCAGTCCATCTCGGCCCCTCCGCCCGCACCGCCGCCGCCGCCGCCCCCACCGGGCCCGCCGGAGCTGCCTCCCGACGCCGCCACGCCGACCCACCGGTCTCCCTCGAAGCGACCGAAGGGCTCGGCGCATGCGCGGCCAGCCGTCCCATCGGTGCCCGGACCTCCGGCGCGGCCCGGACTCGGACCCGTGAAGTCCGTCGGCACCGAGAAGTCCGCCAGACCGCAGCAGACATCCGTCGGACACGTCCCGCGCTCGCGGGTGATGGGTCCGAGCGAGTCCTGCCCTCCGCCGCCCCCGGCTCCTGCGGTGCCCGGTCGACCGGCCCGACCCGACTGTCCGCTCGGCTGGAACGCGCTCATCCGAGGGCAGCCGGGAGAGCCTCCGTCGCCGCCCCCGACATCGATCCCCGCGCACACGTTCCGGCCTCCGGCCCCGCCGGCGACCACGTTTCGCGCGTCCCCAGCGAGGCAGGCGTGCCGCGCGTCCTCGAGCGCGGCCCGGGGCAAGGCGCCGGTCGACGGGAGCGACATGGCGCCGACGCCTGCGCTCCCGTCGAGCCCCGCCGCGCCGCGGCCGGGAACCCCCGCCTGAACGTCCAGGTCCCGCAACGAGAGCCGCGCCCCCGGCGCCTCCAGGTACGCTCCGAACGTCGCCGCCCCGGCCTCTCGAGCATCGACCCCCCGCAGCGAGAGCCACTCCACCACGGTCTCGAGGGCGCCGGCCCCGCGGACCTCCAGGGCCGCCCCTCCGGGGGCCGTGGTGTCGCTCGGAGCCCGGACCTCCACCCGGAACCCGGAAGGATCGAGCGCGAGGAAGTCCCGGCGGTATCCGCCGTGCAGCCGCACGCCGTCGGGCAGATGCACGGTCTCGGTGTAGAGGCCCACCGCGACGAAGACGTGGGCCCGAGGCGCATCGGCGGTGAGCGAGGCCCGAGCGCGCGCGCGGGCCGCATCGATCGTGCGCATCGGCCGCGTCGGCGAGCCGGGCCCGGCGTCGTCCCCATCCGGGGCCACGTACAAGCTCTCGACGACGATCCCGTCGGCTCCGTCGCAGTTCACGTCGAGCGCCTCGCCGCGGGCGAGCACGGGACCAGGCTCATCCGCGGCCGAACGCAGCGTGCACTCGCAGCCGGTGGCGATGTCCCTGTCGGCGTCCACGCGGTCGCCGGGCTGGAGGCCGTCCTCCACGTCGGGGCAGCGGAGCACGCACGTGGGCGCGAAGGGGTCTCCGCCGCACGCCAGGTCCCCCTCGGGCACGCGGCTCGCCGCGCAATCGACGCCGCATCCGCCGCAGTGGTGCAGGTCGAGGCTGTACACGCCCCGAGGGTCGCGGAAGCCGTCGTCGACGACCCCGTTGCAGTCGTTGTCGGTCTCGTCGCAGACCTCCGCGGGCGCGGTGCACGACGAGAGCGCCCCATCGTCGCAGGACGCGGCGCCGGCGCACCTTTCGCCCGAGGGCGACGTCAGGGCGCACGCCAGCGTGAACGTATCGCCGGCATCGCACGAGCAGCTTCCCCCGGAGGGCGCACAGACGCCCTCGAGGCACGCATACCCCTCCGGGCAACCCAGCGCGCAATCGACCGCGCAGCGCTGCTCGCCCCCGAGCGACACGCACCCCGCGCCCTCGAAATCGCCGCAGTCACCGTCGTCCCCGCACGGCAGGCAGAGCCTGTCGTAAGCCGGCACACAGCGGCCGGTGCTCGAGGGGACGAACCCGGTCTCGCAGGCCCGCGCGACGCAGGTCGGCACCTCGTCCACCAGGCCGCAGCCGACGGCGGTCGCCCGCGGGAGGTCCGCCGTCGCGCAGGCCCGGCCGCATGCGCCGCAATGGTCGTCCGTGACGTAGCGCCCCCGCGCATCACGAAAATCCTCGTCGATTCGTAGATCCACATCACACGGCGGGACGTCCGTCGACGCGTCGCCACCATCGACATCCCCGCCGCCGTCGCGGGGTCCGCTGCACCCGCCCTCGACCGCGCCATCGCGGGGACCTCCATCGAGGACCCCGCTCGCCACGAGGCCATCGAGATCGTCGTCGAGACCGTTGCACGTCTCGGGCTGGGGCGTGGGCCCTGGACCAGCCTCGACGGCCTCGATCTCGGCCCCCGAGCGCGCACCGCATCCCCAGGCGAATACGAGGACGAGCGCCCCCGTGAACAACGGTCGGAAGCACGCGACGCCGGAGCACGAGGGCATGGCGCAGTATAGGCGGTTCCACCGCGCGCCCAAGCAAGCCGCCGAACCGGCCCGGCCACGCGGCCTCGCCGCGAACCCCGACGGGCCACACCCACCGCGTGCCCCGGAGGCCACGAACGACGAAGGCGCGCAGAGGGAACCCTCCGCACGCCTCGTTCGTTCATCCACCGTCCGCGGAACCGCGACCCAACGACGCCCGGTGGAGCGGCTCGCTCGTCAGCAACTCGGCACGCCGTTCAGCGGCACGCCGTTCAGCGGCACGCCGTTCAGCGGCGCAGCGACTCGTCGCGATTCACGATGCGGGGGGTCAGGAAGATGAGCAGCTCGTTTCGCTCATCACGCACGCGCCGGCGCTGGAAGAGCACACCGAGGATCGGAATGTCTCCGAAGAACGGGATCTGATCGACGTTCCGGCCGGTCGTGCGGGTGTAGATGCCGCCGATGACCGCGGTGTGACCATCGTCGACGAGCAGGTCCGTCTCGGCCTCCCGCTTCAAGATCGTCGGATCGCCACGGGTGCTGGTCCGGGTGAAGTCCGGCTCGTCGCGCGTCACTCGAACGTGCATCGCGACGGATCCATCGCTCGTCACGTGCGGGCGCACCCGGAGCTCCAGCTTCGCTTCCTGGAAGGCCGTCTGCACGCCCTGCGCGCTCACCTGCGAGTAGGGGATCATCGTCCCCTGCGCGATGTGCGCCTCGAAGTTGTCGAGGGTGAGAATCCGCGGGCTGGAGATGATCCGCACCGAGCCGCTCGCCTCGGCGGCGCTGA
Organism: uncultured Sandaracinus sp.; assembly: GCA_903828805.1. GTDB lineage: Bacteria > Myxococcota_A > Polyangia > Polyangiales > Sandaracinaceae > Sandaracinus. The sequence goes on from CAIKNO010000436.1 coordinate 5,607, forward strand.
GCCGGACCGCGAGGTGGACGTTTCCGCCGAGCGCCCCGAGCGCGAGGCCCAGCGCACCACCCGCTCCGGTGCCGACGGCCGCCGGCAGGTTCACGCCGAAGTTCGGATTCGGCACAGTGGTCTGGAACGGCGAGAGGCCGCCCGTCGGCGTCTGGCCGTCCGACGCGCCACCGGCGACGCCCACGCTGGAAGGGAACACCAGGCCCGTCGGGTTGCCGGTGGCCGTGCTCATGGTGACGTCGCCGCCCCACTGGATGCCCACGTCCCGCACGTACTGGCTCGTCGCCTCGACGATGCGGGCCTCGACGAGGACCTGCGGCGTCTGCGTGTCGAGCGTTCGGACCAATTCCTCGGTGTCGTCGAGGACCTCGACCATGTCGCGCACGATCAGGAGATTCGTCCGCTCGTCGACGCTCACCGTGCCGCGGGACGAGAGCAACTCCCGCACCCGGGCCTCGAGGTCCGACGCCGTCGCGTAGCTGACCGGGATGAGACGCGTCTCGAGGGGCGCGAGCTCGACCTGCTGCTTGCGACGGGCGATCGCCGCCTCGCGCTCCTTCTCGAGCGAAGCCAGCGGCGCAACCCGGATGAGGTTCCCGCGCCGGACCATCCCGAGACCCTTGGCCTGCAGGACGACCTCGAGGGCCTGGTCCCACGGCACGTTCCGCATCCGGATGGTCACCGACCCGGTCACGTCGTCGCTCGTGACGATGTTCACGCCACCCACCTCGGCGAGGAGGCGGAGGATGTTGTGGATGTCCGCGTTGTTGAAGTCGAGGTCGATGCGTCGGCCACGGTAGCTCCGCGCGCCGCGCGCCGCGTCGAGCTGCAGCGGCACGTCGGTCAGGAAAGCGGCCGCCTCGTCCGACTCGATCTCCATCGCTCCATCGTCCGCTCCGAGATCGACCCCGCCGACGTCCTCCTCGCGGGCGATCGTGCGCACCCGGGGCCGCCGATCGGCGGTCTCGACGGGCGGCGCGAAGAGCCACACGATGCGGTCGCCTTCGCGGATCGCCGTGCCGCTCGCGCCGGCCACACGATCGACCTCGACGACGGTCCGACCGTCGACGCTTCGGAGTCGGGCACCGCGCAGCACCCCGTCGGCATCGCCGCGGACGTCTCGGCGCGCATCCTCGTCGATGCGCGTCCCAGGCAGCTCCAGGCGCGCGGGCCCCACGGCCCCCGGCAGGATCCGGAACTCGCTGCCCCTCGAGAGCGTCACGACGACCCGGTCTCGTCCATCACGATGCTCGATCGCCAGGCCCCGCACCGACGTCATCGCGTCGGACGTGGCGTCCGAGGCGCTGTCCGACGACGGGCCGGAGCCGCTGACCTCGTGCGCCGCCTCGACGGCCGTCGCGGATTCCCCCTCACCACCCGGGGGCAGCACGTCGAGCACCAGGCTCAAGCGACCCTCCGAGGCGCGGACCCGGTACGCGACCGGCTCACGCGCCTCGACCTCGACACGAACGCCCAGCGCCGTGGTGCTCGTCGTGGCGCGCGAGACGAGCGACGCGCGACCTTCGACGCCGGCGCCGCGCTCGGGCATCGTGGCGCCCTGCACGTCGAGCACGACCACGCGCCCGCCTTCACGGCTGCGGACGGCGTACGTCGGCGCGGCGAAGCGCCCGCGAAGCGTCACGTCCGCGTGGCGCTCGTCCCCGCGAACCGACATCGCATCGAGCCGAGGCGCATCCACGTGGGATGGGTCGGAGCCCGCCGACGATCCGCCGCCGGACTGAGCGAAGGCGCTCGGCGCGAAGCAGCCCTGCACGACGCAGAGCCCGCCTGCGGCGCCCATCGCCACCACGAGTCCAAGGGCCCGCCAACCACTGCACCGTCGAGAACCCATGAAGGTCTCCTCTCGTCTCACCACGTTCGATGTTCCACCGGAGAAGGGGGCCGGCGCAACAAACCAGAATACAATCGGGAAACCGCATCCCGGAATCGCCCCGGGCGCACCTCGGCTTCCCACGTCGCGGTCATGGAGACCCGGGGTTCGAGGCGTCTTCTTCGTGCAGCGAGATGACCCGCGTCAGCGGCGGCCGGTTCGGCGCGGTCGGATCTTCGCGCATGAGCACGACCTCGCCCGGCCGGATCCGGTCGACCCGCCAGTTCAGCGTGATCGGCACCGCGTCCTCGCTTCCCGTCTGCACGACCTCGGCGCGGCCGATGAAGTCGCCGCGACGCACGGGGTAGCCGGTTCCGTCGCGATCCACGATCATCGCGCTCGGCGTCGCGACTCCGCTGACGATGGCGATGAGCGTCATGTCCTCGATCGCGGTGCGCGGCATCACGACCGAGCGCTGGACGGAGTCGACCCGGGTCGGTCGACTCGTGAAGGCCGCCGCGAAGTTCCGGAAGGGATCGCGGTTCGAGTCGGCCTCGGCGAAGTCCTCGTCCCGAAGCGCGAGCGCGGGGAGGGCGACCCCTGCGTCCGGCGACGCGCCATCGTCACCCGTTCCCGAGGCGGCCGCCTCGGTGCGGGTCTCGGGGGTGCTGCCGGCCGGCCTCTGGAAGCCTCGGCCGACCTGGATCTCTTCGTCCTCACCGCACCCGACGAGGGCGAGGAGCAAGCACGCGGCGACGAACGCTCGTGGCATGCGACGGTCCAAAGCTCAACCTCCTCCGGCAGGCGCGGGGGCGGCGGCCCCGGCCGCATCCCCCGCAGCGGCCTCGGTCGGCCGCCGGTACGTCGTCGCGAGCACCTGGACGTCGAGCACGACGTCCTCGCCGTCGATCGTCGGCTCGGAGAGCTGGATGTTCTCCATCGAGATCGCGCGATCGACGCGGCTGACGTTGTGGAAGAAACGCGCCACCTGGTGGTAGCGGCCCGTCACGCGCAAGGCGACGGGCAATCGGACGAATTGCGTGTCCGGCTCCTCCGGACGCGGCTCGACGAGCCGCATCGACAGGCCGCTCGTGTCTGCGAGCCGGTTGAGATCCTGCAGGAACGACGCGATCTCCGCCTCCTCGGGCAAGACTCGCATGTTCGCCTGATCCAGCCCTTCGCGGTTGGCGAGCTCCTCGCGGAGGCGGAGGAACTCTTGCTGCCGCTCACGGGCCTGGGTGAGCTGGGCCTGCAAGGTGCCGAACTCGGCTTGGACCCCGGCGAGTTCTTCTTCGGCCGGCATGTGCAAGCCGAAGTAGTAGAGGGCGCCGAGCAGCGCGACGAGGAAGAACGCGAGCATGACCTTCGCGGCCACCGGCTGCGAGGCGAAGGACTGCTGCGGTTTGGCGGCCGCCGGCTTCGTCGGGGGAGGAGCCATCTCAGTACCTCACCTGGGCGGTCAACTCGAACTCGATCACCGCGAGGCTCGTGTCTGCGTCCTCGGCCGCCTCGGTCTTCTCGAGGCGGATGTCCGCGAAGGAGTCCGAGAGCGCGAGGCGGTGCAGAAACTCGGCGACGTCCTCGTTGGTCCGGCCGACGCCCACGATGCGGACCTGGCGGTCCTCCTCGACGAAGGATGTCAGCCAGAGTCGCCGGATGTCCCAGCTGCGGTTGAAGCCCGCGAGCGGGTTGTTGCGGCGCAGCTCCTCGAGGCGACGCGAGTCGATCGAGGGACCGCCCCCCACGCTGAGGATCCGCGAGAGTTCCATGAGCACCCGCGTCGGACCGAAGCGCGCGCGCTGCAGCTCGGCGACCACCGCCTCGAGCTGCTGGCTCCGGTCCAGGGCCGCGCGCACCTCGTCGATGCTCGCGCTCTGCGCGGTGACCTGCGCGGTGCTGTCGCGCAGCGCTTGATTCTGAGCCTGCTGCTCGCCGATCTCACCCAGTTTCCCGACGTAGAAGACCGTGCAGACCACGGCGGTGAGCACCGCCGCGACGAGGTACCCGACGATCCAGCCGGTCGAGCTTCCGCCGCCCCCGGAGGCTGCCGCCCGCGCCGCCTTCTTCGATTGAGGCAGGAGGTTGATGCGGATCATTGCACCTTCTCCCGTTCACGCCGCAGCGCGAGCCCGAACGCCACGACCGCCTGTGATGCGCGCGCGTCGAGCATCGACGAATCGGCCCCCCTCGCCGCGGGCGCGGCGATCTTCCTCGGGTCGAGCATCTCGACCGGCACCCGGGTCCGACGCTCGACGGCATCGAGCAGCGCGCGGATGTTCGCGGTGCCGCCCGACATCACGACGTTGTTCACTTCGCTCTCCCCGCTGGTCGCGAGGTAGAAGTCGAGGGAGCGCTGGATCTCGCCCGCCAACGTCTCCACCACCTGCTGGATGATCTCGGGGACCTCGCGCGGCACGAGCCCTCGCCCGTCCCCTCCGCACTTGTAGGCCTCGGCTTCCTCGACGCTGAGGCCGAGGGCGCGCTGGATCTCCTCGGTGATCTGGTTGCCGCCGTTCGCGATGTCGCGGGTGAACGCCGTCGTTCCGCGGCTGACGATGTTGAGCGTGGTCAACGACGCCCCGACGTGAATGAGCGCGATCGAGCGGTCCGCGGGGATGCCGCCGTTCGCGACCTCGAAGGCGTTCTGCACGCTGAACGCGTCCAGATCGACGACCCTGGGCTTGAGCTTGGCCTCGATCGCGAGGTTGGTCAGATCGTTGACCTCCTCGGTCTTGGCCGCGACGAGCAACACGTCCATCTGGCCTTGATCCGCGCGCTGGCCGAGGATCTGCCAGTCGATCTCGACCTCGGCGAGATCGAACGGGATGTGTTGCTCCGCCTCCCAGTTGATCTGCTCGCGGAGCTCCGCGGGCGTGAGGATCGGCATCGTGATCTTCTTGATGATCACCGAGTGTCCGCTCACGCGGAGGGCGACGTCCCGGTTCTTCTGCTTGTGGAAGAGCTTGTCGAGCCCCTCCACGATCGCGGAGGAACTCATGACGTGGCCATCGACGATCGTCTGTGCCGGCAGAGGGTGGTAGCCGAAGCGAACGAGCGATCGCGCGCCCTTCTTCCCCTCCTTCAGTTCACAGACCTTGATCGAACTCGAGCCGATATCGACCCCGACCAGGTGTTTGCCTTCGGACATCGGCCCGTATCACTCCTCCTCGCCGAACACGCGCACGCGGTCCGCGAGGCTCAATCCGAGGGCCTCGAGGATCTTCCGCTTGGAATCCATCCGGCACCCGTAACCCTTCTCGACCCGATCGATCGTCAGCACCGAGAGGTTTGCACGCCGAGCCAGCTCCGCCTTCGACATCATCCGCTCGATGCGGAGACGGCGGACGTTGTTCGGGCTCCGCTTGCCCTTGCCCTCCGAAGACACCACCCCGGCTTCGACGGCCTCTTCCGAGTTCCGTTCGGCGGCGGACTGCGCGACCGACGGCGGCACGACCGACGCCTGCGCGACCGACGGCTGCACGACCGACGGCTGCCCAGCTGAACCGTGGACGACGGCGCCCGCGCGGGCCACGCCACGGTCCGTCGCCGGTTGAACCATGGACGCGCCGATGCCTTCCGCAGCCGCTCCCGCAGCCATCTCGTTCACCGGAAGGTTGTCGTCGTGCTCCATGGATTTGGAAATCGAGGGCGTGAAGAGCAGGGAAAGACGTCCGCCGTCGACCACGGTGGTTTGACGACGGTCTGCCGCACACCCACGAAAATGTCAAGAAATTCGGATTAATTGGGCCATTATTGAAACGGACATATACCCAATTGACGCATACATATAGGCTAAAAAGCCATCATTCATCGTCCCGGTCCCCTCCCCGAGGGTCCCCGGACCTCCGCGTGCACTCCTCTCGGTTGTCAACGAGCGAACCGACCGAGGGGAGCGTCGCCGAATCGGCATCATCCGGCAACAAAATCGTCGTCGGGTTCGCGCGGGGCATGGCCCGCGGCGGGCGCTTCGTCCGCGACGGGCCATGCCCGACGATGCCGAGACATCCTCGCGATCCCCGCACGTGCAGGCCATGCCTTCGAGGCGTGCCCATGGGGCCCGCGAGGTTGCGCGCAGAGGGTCGGCACGGTAGCCCTTGCGCCTGCGCATGGGGACGGCCCGAAAGACCTTGGCCTCCGGGTCCGCGTGGGCTGTCTCGCTCGCGCTGGTGGTGACGACGCTGCTCTCACCAGCGCTGGCGGAGGCGCAGCGCACGCACGTCGTGCGACCCGGACAGAGCCTGGCGCGGATCGCTCGTCGGTACGACGTGAGGGTGTCGGACCTCGCGGCGGCGAATCGCCTCGGGCCGGAACGGCAGGTGCGACCCGGTCAGGAGCTGAGGATTCCCGACGAAGGCGTCGCCTACGTCCACTCGGGTCAGACCCTGAGCGAGATCGCGCACGAGGCGGGGTGCAGCGTCGCCGAGCTCGCGAGGGTGAACCGGGTTCGAGAGGGGCAGCAGTTGCGGGTCGGTCAGCGGCTGATCCTTCCGGGCCACGAGGCCCAGCAGGAAGCCGAATCGGCCGCGTCC